>NZ_JANPLK010000084.1 GCF_031426495.1 Gemmatimonas sp.
AACGACGCTCCCGCCCGATACTGCACCCACACCACGTTCTTCTCCGCCCTCGATAGCCCCGGTCGACCTCGCTCCACCATCTCGTTGCTCCAGTGAGTGTGTGCAACTACGCCCTGTTGCACTCACTGGTTGAATCCGCCGTTCACTAAGTTCGTTATCGTGGTCCCGTCGGTCGCGATCAAGGAGGGCGTCTACAAGTCGCTGCAGATCACCGAGGCGCACTTCAAGGGACTCTATGCGGGAGTCCCGTTCGACTACTTCTTGTATGACTCTTCGAAGCTGGGCCAGGTGCGCAATTTCGCAACGAGCGCGACCGTCCAGATCATGGTCGTCACCGTGGGAGCAATAAACAAGAAGGACGTCAACAATCTCTACAAGGACAGCGAGAAGACGGGCGGAGAGAAGCCTATCGACTTGATCAAGGCGACGCGGCCCATCGTAATCGTGGACGAGCCCCAAAGCGTGGACGGCGGCTTGCAAGGGAGCGGCAAGCAGGCTCTCGATGCGATGACGCCTCTGTGCACGCTGCGTTACTCGGCGACCCACGTCGACAAACACCACATGGTGTACCAGCTCAACGCGGTTGATGCTCACGCTAAGCGGTTGGTCAAGCAGATTGAGGTAGCGGCGGCGACTCTGGAAGACGCGCACAACAAGCCATTTGTGCGAGTGGTTTCGGTGAGCAACAAGAGAGGCACGATCTCAGCGCGCGTCGAGCTGGACGTACAGACCGCTACGGGGGTGAAGCGGCGCGAGGAGACGGTGCAGGACGGGGACGACTTGCAGCAGACGACCAAGCGCGCTGTCTATGCAGACTGCCGAGTTGGAGAAATTCGCGTCGAACGCGGCAACGAGTACGTGGAGCTGCGAGTGCCGGGCGGGGAACAGTCGTTGAGCCCGGGTCAGGCGTGGGGCGACGTAGACGCCCTCGCCGTTCAGCGTGAGATGATTCGGCGCACGATCCGCGAGCACCTCGACAAGGAGCGGCGCCTTCGACCGCAGGGCATCAAGGTGCTCTCCCTGTTCTTCATCGACGAAGTATCGAAATACCGGCAGTACGATATGGATGGGCGAGCGGTGAAGGGCGAGTACGCGCGCATCTTCGAGGAAGAGTATCGTCGCGCGGCCAAGCTCCCAGCGTACAACACACTGTTCGCCGACGTGGACCATAGTCGCGCCGCCGAAGATGTGCACGACGGATATTTCTCCATCGACAAGAAGGGTGAGCGTTGGAGCGATACCGCCGAGAGCAATCAGACCGGCCGCGACAGCGCGGAGCGGGCGTACAACCTAATCATGAAGGACAAGGAACGGCTGCTCTCGTTTGAAACCCCCCTTAAGTTCATCTTCTCGCACTCTGCACTGAAGGAAGGCTGGGACAACCCCAACGTCTTCCAGATTTGCACGTTGCGCGACATACAGAGCGAGCGTGAGCGTCGACAAACCATTGGCCGTGGGCTCCGCCTTTGTGTGAATCAGGACGGTTCGCGGGTTCGTGGGTTCGAGGTGAATACGCTCACCGTAATTGCCATGGAGAGCTACGAGTCCTTTGCGGAGAACCTGCAAAAGGAGATCGAGCAGGAAACCGGCATCCGCTTCGGCATCGTGGAGCCCCACCAGTTTGCGGCCGTGTCCGTGCGGGGCCCTGATGGTGTGAGCACACCGTTGGGGTTCGAACCATCAAAGGCGCTTTGGGATCACCTCAAGGCTGCCGGGCATATCGACCACAAGGGCAAAGTGCAGGATTCTCTCAAGGTTGCCCTCCTCGATGGCACTCTCGTATTACCTCTGGAGTTCGAAGCACAGCGCGGCCAGATCGCCGAGGTATTGCGAAAGGTGTCCGGACGCCTAGAGATCAAGAACGCCGACGAACGCCGACAGATTCCGCTCCGCAAGGATACGGGCGGCAAGGCGATCTATCTCAGTGAAGAGTTCAAGGCGTTGTGGGATCGAATCAAGCACCAGACGACGTACCGTGTGCAGTTCGACAACGCCAAGCTGGTCGCGGACTGTGTCGAGGCTTTGCAGCGCGCGGAGCCGATCAAGAAGGCGCGGTTGCAGTGGCGCAAGGCGGACGTCTCCATCGGCAAGGCCGGGGTCGAGGCCACGGAGAAGGCGGGTACCTCGACGGTGGTGCTCGATGAGTTGGACGTCGAGCTGCCGGATATCCTGACCGACATGCAGGACCGTACGCAGCTCACGCGCAGATCCATCACCGCGATCCTGATCGGGAGCGGTCGTCTCGACGACTTCAAGCGTAACCCGCAGCAGTTTATCGAGATCGCGTCGGAGACGATCAATCGTTGCAAGCGCATGGCGCTCGTCGATGGCATCAAGTACCAGCGGCTTGGCGAGACCCAGTTCTACGCTCAGGAGCTGTTTCAGCAGGAGGAGCTGACTGGGTACCTGAAGAACATGCTGTCCGGGGCCACCAAGTCCATCTACGAGTCTGTCGTTTGTGACTCCGAGACCGAGCGTTCCTTCGCGGACCAGTTAGAGAAAAACGACGCGATCAAACTGTACGCGAAGCTGCCAGGTTGGTTCAAAGTTCCGACCCCCCTTGGCAGCTACAATCCCGATTGGGCGATTCTCGTGGAGATCGACGGGGAGCAACGGCTGTACTTCGCTGTGGAAACAAAGAGCAGTCTCTTCACGGACGATCTGAGAGACAAGGAGAGCGCGAAGATCGCGTGCGGGCGAGCCCACTTCCGTGCGTTGGCGGTAGGGGAATCACCCGCACGGTACATAGTGGCGCGCAATGTCGATGACGTGTTGGTGGAGGCGGCAGGCTGACGGTATTGCGGGGATAGCTCGGCAAGTAGCACGGAGAGGGGGCAACGCAGCATTGCCTCTTCTCTAGCGAGCGCCCGCTCGAGGCAGGTCGTTTGGGGCGAGCGGGTCTTGGTATTCGCCATCTCGTGGAAAGCGCCGTTCGATTCAGGTGAAGGTGGCGCGGTCGGGCGGGTTCTCCTTATCTCCGCTCGGCCGACTCCCGATCTTGCCTCGCGTGCTGATCCGGTGTTGATCCGGAGCAAGGATCATCTAGAACGAATCAAGCCCCGATACGACCCAAGTCGTTGCAGGGGTTGGCTTTCGTTCAATCGGGGCGACAGGATTTGAACCTACGACCTCCTGCTCCCGAAGCAGTCGCGCCCGTCTGTTTATCCGGGATCACGCCGCCGAATCAAACACCGCGTGGCCGGTCTACCTACTGAAATCGCGTGTGGCGGGAACCTGCGCTACCAGATGATTCCCCCTCCGCCGGAGGCGATGGTTTCTTCAGTGGTAGCAAAGGCATATCCCCCGTTGGCGTATGTGTCTGTGAGTCTGGTGATCGTCTCCACTCCGACGATGTTCAGTACGCAGAAGCTTACCTCAACGCCCTCCGCAGTTTGAGTTACCTCTGGACGCCAGCTTCGAGGAGGCGGGCCACACAACGTCAACTTTGACTGCAATTCGTGTGTGTCGGTGAACTGCACTATGGTGTGCTGTTCGACCTCTGGTGGCCTCCTGCCGATGATCTTCGCCACCCCCCAGCTGATGCCGTGCCAGCTTGCGCCAAACTCACCGATTTCCCGAGCGAGTAGCGACGCGCTCATGTACGAGAACGGCGAACCATCGCTGACGATGGCTTGCATCACGTTGTCGAGCGCTGCGGCTGGCTTTGGTGGACTTAAGAACTCATCGAGTCTTGGACAAGCTTCCGGCAATGGCTGCGCTTCGTCGATCGGCATGGCATAGACGACGCCGTTGCCGTTGAGTCCTTCGCGGAATACGTAGGCGCGCAACGCCAATCCGGATTTCATCCCCAGCGTGTCGAAGGCCGCAAGAAGTTGCATCGGGTCCACCGGGCTGATGGACCAGCCATCTGGACCCGAAGTGTGTGGAACAGCAGCTTGGGCGCGACGGCGAAGTCGGTTGATTTCACCGACAGGAATCGTGGTCGTATTCATCGCCGAGTTGGATTCGTTGCTCTATACACGTCGTAGACGCCTTGCGGAGTTTGTGTCGTTCTCGCTGTCGGGACCAACGAGTGCGCTTGGGAGAGCGCTCAGTGCGTCGCCGATCGCGCCTGCTACGCTGTCTGCCATCGCCTTTCGGGCGTCGTCAGCCAAGTGTGCATAGCGAGCGGTACTCCGAAGATCTTTATGTCCGAGCAGTTTGCCGATGAGGAAGAGCGAATGGCCCTGCGCTGCAGCCGTAGAGGCCACGCTATGGCGAAGATCGTGAAGGCGTACGTCGTCAAGCCTTGCTGCGTGTCGAACTGCGTACCACAGGCGCTGGATCTCTTGCAGAGGCTTTCCCGAGATCTTGCCGGGGAACACGAACGCTGAGCCTTCGAGCCGAGGCTGGGCGGTGATTAGCTCCAGCGCTGCAGCAGAAAGGGAGCGAACACTTCGACCGGCCTTCGTGTCTTCGAGAGTCGCCGTGCTGGTTTCGAAGTTGACCGCATCCCACCGAAGCGTGAGTGCTTCCTTCTCGCGCCAGCCGGAAAGGATCAGAAGGCGCAGTGCGGACACAGCGGACGGGTTTGCGGGTCGTCGTGACTCGGCGGCGAACATTCCCGCGTTGTGGACGCGCTTGCCACTGGTCGGCTTCCGATGCTGTGGCGCCGGTTCGAGGCCCTCGGTTTCTGCCGTGCGGAGGGCTTCGCCGAGTCTGGCTGTTTCCTGCACCGTCAGGAAGCGCTCTCGCACCTTTTCGGGATACCGCTCCGTCCTTCTGGCAGGGTTCTCCCCCCGGAAGACCTCTTGGCGTTCAAGCCAATAGAAAAATGCCTTGAGAAGTTGGACGACTCGATTGGCGTTGGTCGGATTCGCCCGCATCGAGCGATGAAGATCCGTCACATCCTTGCTGGTAACCCGTGCCACTGGGAGATGTCCCAGCGCTGGCAGGATGTGGAGTCGACCGAGAATCTCGTAGTTCGCGAGCGTTCCCGGACGGCGAAGGTCTATCCCGTCTTGCAGATAGGCGGGGAATAGCACGGCCACAGTCTCATCGCGGATGGCCCGCCGATCGTCCGCTGCCATCATCGCTGGGTCTTCGCCATCGGCGATGCGCGCCAAGAGCTCCAGAGCCTTCTTCCGCGCCTCATCGACCGTGAGAGGGCCGAATACCCCGATCGTCAGCCGTCGCCGCGTCTGGTGGAGTCCTGGCGCGTAGTAGGACAGCACGAACGAGCGGGCACCGCTCGGCTTGACCCGCAAGCCGAAGCCCTTCGCCTCGGTGTCCCAGAGGTACTCGTCCTTGGCCGGGTTGGGCTTCAGGGCGTCCACCTTCCGCTTCGTGATCTTGTCGCGCATCCGCGTTGTCCAGTGGAGGGTGTACTGGCTACCCGGACAGGTCAGGTAACCACGGGGTAACCACTCCGGAGGAATCTAGTGGACACGATCGGAACGCGCAGGAATGGTTTCTTCTATGAAACAGCAGGGAAGTGGAATGCCGAGGAATCTGCAGGATACCGTGGCGTCAAGCTTCCCAAGCTGGACGTCGCCGGTTCGAGTCCGGTCGCCCGCTCTGGTATGATGCAAACGGTGGTCTCCCTGTGGAGGCCGCCGTTTTGTGCTTCGGGTGGGATCCGTTCGAGGTCCATCGCTCGACACGTCACTGGTTTAGGTGTGGCACTTTATCACATAAAGGGATCGAGATCTGGCGCGTCGGGGGACATATCCCGTGTATGAGCCGCCCACTGACCCGGCCTGACGCTCTGGCGACGGAACTGAGGAACGCGCGACGCCCGCGAGGCCTTTCCATCGCGACGCTGGCCGTCGAGGCGGGCGTGAGTCCCCGGCTCATCAGCGAGTTCGAGCAGGGCAAGCGGAGCAATGTATCTCTCGAGACGGCGCTGCGGCTGCTTTCGCTCGTGGGGGTGTCACTACGCCTTTCCGATGCGGCTGGGCGAGCCGCCGATCCGCATCGACCGGCTCTCCGGACTTTCGGGCGTCACCTTCGACGAGGCGCGAGAGGGGGCACTGCAGGTGCCACTCGGTGACGTGCTGCCCGTGATCGGTCTCCGCGCGCTGCGCGCGAACAAGCAGGCCAGCGGCCGCCGCCAGGATCGCCATGATCTCGAGCAACTCGGCGGTGTGCTGGATGCCTGGGCGAGTAAGTCCCCGCGTAAAAGGCGTCGATAACCAGCGCGGCGCGGCGGCTGGCTTCTTCGTTTGGTCATACGCGTGTCATCCACATGACTCTCGCGTTGCGCCGGGGAGTCGCACCATTGCTCCGATCCTTCCTGGAGCGATGGCTTAGGCGTTGGCCGGTTTATGTGGGTCGGACACACGACGCCACACCCCCGCCGAACGGTCTGTCGGGATCCTCGCGCACGCGCGACTCGCGTTCTATAATCACGCTGCTCGTCCCACCCTCCCTTCCTCCAGAGGAAAGCCTATGATGCGACCGATCCTCAAACGGTTGCTCCTCGCGGCGTCCATGTCCGTGCTCTCGTCCGCGTTCGCTTCCACGGCCGTGCTGGCGCAGAACACCATCACCCTCGAAGGCGCCGTGCGCGCCGACGGCGCGCCGGTGGTCGGTGCGCAGGTCACGGTGCGCAATGTGGCCACCGCCGAGGTCACCCGCGTGGCCACCAGAGCGTCCGGTGAGTTCCGGGTGCTGGGGCTGTACTCCGGGCAGTACACCGTGAACGTGAAGGCGCTCGGCTTCCGGCAGCGCACGGATACGGTCAGTCTCACGCTCGGTCAGCGCGCGCGGCTCGAATTCACCATGGAGAAGGGCGCCGCGGAACTCGATGCCCAGACCGTGACCGCGGAACGGGTGAAGCAGGTCGAAGTGCAGCGCATGTCGGTGAGCGCGCCGGTCACGAAGGAAGAAATCGAGAACCTGCCGTTCAACGCCCGCGGCATCATGAACCTGGCCGGCATCGCGCCGGGTATCAAAACGTATTCCGCCCAATCGGGACGCTCGCTGCCTTCAGGCGGCGCCGCACCGGACCTTCGTTTTTTCAACGTCTACATGGACGGCGTGGAAATGAAGAGTCTCTTCAACGGCAACATCGTCGGACTCGGTCAGACCGGTTCGCCACTGCCTCAGGAGGGCCTCGACAACTTCCGCGTGTACCTGAATCCGTACGACGCGGAATTCACGCGGGCCGGTTCCTACGTGATCAGCGCCGAAAGCAAGCGCGGCACGAACCAGTGGAAAGGCTCGGCGTTCGGATTCCTGCAGAACAAGTCGATGCTGGCCAAGAATGCGTTTCAGGCCGCGGTGCCGAACTTCGGACGCGATCAGCTGGGCTTCAACATTGCTGGTCCGATCAAGAAGGACAAACTGTTCCTCGCCACGAGCTACGAGCGGACGAACACGGACTTCTATCTCGACGTGAACCCCACCACGGCCGCTGCGAACACCACATTTCCTGCCGCCAAGGGTTCCTTCGCGGCACCCAACACGAATCACACGCTGTTCACACGCCTCACGTACGTGCAAAGCCCGCGTCTCACGTACGACTTCATGGGCTCGTCACGGTTCCTGCGCGGTGAAGGCAACTTCGGCGGCCGCGCGTCACAGGATGCTGGCATCTCGCAGAAGTACGAGATCTATACCGCGCAACTCCGGCAACGATACATCTCCGCCAGCGGCAACCTGGTGAACGAAGCCTCGCTGCAGTTGGTGAACTGGAACCACAACGAAGCGCCGCTCAAGCCGGGCCCGCAGTTCAACTATCCGGGCGTGCAATTCGGAACCTCGGGGTTCCCGCTCATCCTCAAGGAAACCCATTTCCGCTTCGTGAACCGGGCGACATACAACTTGGAGAAGGCCGGCTCGCACATCATCAAGGCGGGTGTGGAGCTCAGTACGGTGGCGGCGCAGCAGAATCAACCGAACAACACGAACGGCACCTTCACGTTCGCGTCGGACGATCCGAATGCGTTACCCACGGCCGCTTCGATCGCCGTAGGTTTCACCGATCCGAACGGCACCTCGGATGCCATTGCCGACGCTACCGCGTATACCACCGGCATTTACATCAATGACGAGTGGCGCCTCAAGCCGAACTTCACGCTGTCGCTGGGACTGCGACACGACGTGGAGTTCAACACGATGAACAACAAATACACCGTCCCATGGGCAAATGACCCGGTGCTCCAGAACATCCCGGAGCTGAAGAATTATCTGAACCGTGGCAATCGCAAGAATCAGCTCGGCAATTTCTCGCCGCGCGTGTCGTTTTCCTGGGATCCGTTCAAGGACAACCGCACCTTCGTGCGCGGTGGCTTCGGCATTATCTACGACCGCGTCACCAGCTTCATGGGGTTCCAGGAGCGGCGTAACTCGACGTGGCGCACCTACACGTTCGCCAACCCCGGTACGCGTGATCCCGCCGTACTGCGTCAGCGCGTCATCGCCGGTGCCTCGGCCGCGGTCGCGCCGATCCTGATGGATGTCGAAATGAAGACGCCCAACTCCAAGCAGATGTCGCTCGGCGTCGGGCACCAGCTCACGCCGACGTTCGGGATCAACGTCGACTACGTGCGCCAGCACATGGACAACCTCTATGTGCAGCGCAACCCGAACTATCTCGATCGCACCGTCACGCCGGCCCGTCGCAAGTTGACGCCAGCGTACGGCGACATCCTGATCTGGGATGACATCGGACAGTCGGATTATTCGTCGGTGCTGCTGCAGGCCACCTACCAGCGCGGCAAGGCGCGCGTGAACCTGGGCTACACGCTGGGCTGGTACCAGGGCGACTTCGACACGGCGGGACTGCCCAACTTCGCCTACAGCTTCCTCTTCAATCGCCAGCGCACCACCGGCGACGAACGGCATCGTGTAGCGCTGTCGCACATCCTGCCGTTGCCGTTCGGCTTCACCTTCTCCGGCGTGACCACGATTGCGAGTCCGCGTCCGTTTGGCTCTACCGACGGACGGGACATCAATCTGGACAACATCCTCACCGACGATTTCATCGGTGGTACGGTGTCCTCCACCGGCAATCGCACCACGCTGCCAGCGAACGACTGGAAGAACTGGTATCGCACCGTCGACATCCGTCTTGCCCGCCCCATTCTGAACTGGAACGGCAAGAAGGTCAGCGTGTCGGCCGAGGCGTTCAATCTGTTCAACTGGAAGAACAACCTGTCGTACGGCGGCATCCGCTATACGGCGGCCGGTGTGGAGCAGACGACGTTCGGTGTTCCGACGGCGGCATTCGCCGCACGGATGGCACAGGTGGGCATGCGGCTCGACTGGTAACGCGGTCGGTTGATTGACCTGCGCGTGATACGGCAGGGCGTGGCGTCGGGAACTTCGACGTCACGCCCTGCTGCTGTTTGGAGGAGCGTTTCGCGCCGTGAGGCGATGTGGGGCCTCAGCGGTACAGGAGGTACGGTTTGGCCAGCGTGGCAAACTTCGCGGCGTCGGCGTTCCACTGGGCAATGAGCGCGTCAACGGTGCCGGCTTCCACGGCTTTCGTGAGTTGATCGGTGCCCGCGAGGCGATCGATCCCCTTGATGCGGCCGGCGGCGTTCACCGTGGGCTCACGCCACATGAACTGGTTCGGGTGTGCAGCGTAAAACGCGCGCAACATGCGGATGCCCAACTCCACCGGCTTCACCGCGTTGCGATCGGTCACGGTCACCTTGATCATGGGAATGGTCTTCCCCCCGAACTTGTAGCCCGGCTCGATGGTGCGCGTGGCCGTGTCGAATCGCACGCCCGGCAGCTTGAGCGTGTTGAGGGTGCGCGCGATCGCCACGTGGTCGGTGAGGTAATCGGCTCCCATCAACGTGAACGGCGCCTCGGTACCACGTCCCTCGGTGGCATTGGTGCCCTCGAAGAACACCGTGCCTGGATACAGCAACTCGGCGTCGAGCGTGCGCAGGTTCGGCGAGGGATTCACTCGCGGAATACCCGTTTCGTCGAACCACATCGCGCGCGTGTAGTTCTTCATGGGAATGACCGTGACCTGCGCGTTGAGCGCCTTGGTGCCCACGAGATAGCGCATCAGTTCGCCCGTGGTCAGGCCATACCGCAGCGCCACGGCGTGCTGGCCCACGAGCGACCGGAATTTCAGATCGAGAATATTCCCTTCGAACCGGTCGGCGCGAATCGGGTTCGGGCGGTCGAGCACGATGATCGGCTTGCCGGCGCTCGCGGCCGTCAGGGCGAGTGTCCACTGATAGGTGTACACGCGCGCGCCCACGTCCTGAATGTCGTACAGCAGGACGTCGATGTCCTTCAGCATGTCGGGCGTGGGCGTTTCCACGGCGCCGTACAACGAGTGCACCGTGACGCCGGTTTTCGCATCCACGCCGCTGCTGATCTTCTCGCCGGCCTTGGCCTCGCCTCGGATGCCATGCTCGGGGCCATACAGCGCGGTGAGCTTCACGCCGGGAGCATTGAATAGCAGGTCAATGGTGCTCGTGCCCTTCCGGTCACGCCCCGAGTGGTTGGTGAGCAGACCGACGCGCTTCCCCTTGATCAGGTGCAGCGAATCGGTGAGTAACACCTCGATGCCGGGAATCACATTGCCCGTGCGGGGCTGCGCGGGGCGGGATTGCGCCCGGAGTGGCGCGAGCGGCAGGAGGGCGAGGGTGAGCGCGCACATCGCGGTGGCGACCATCGCGGCCGGCTGCCGGAGGGTGGAGCGAGTCATGGCAGGTAGGGAGGAAGATGAGGGGCGCGCCGAGTCGCCTCATGGCGGCACTCGACGCACCGGTCCGTCAATGCCTAAAGTATCTCCACGCGGACCTCGCTGCTCGTGCGATGCGCGTCACACGCTGGACGTCGCCGAGTGTAGCTGTCGAGAATTGGCGATTCACTTCCACGCGAACAGTGGATCGCTCACGAATGCTGACCGAAAGGCGGACAGTGACGACGCACTCGACTCCACACGCCAGTCAGTCTCTTTGTTCACGTTGAACCATATGAACGCCCGCAGCTGCGGATACGATGTTGCCATGCTCGAGGCGGCCGCGGTGATCCAAGTGGCCTTTGATCCACCCAGCTCGGATGAGGCGAATTCGCCGATCATGAATGGCTTGCTCGGCGCGAGTGCGGTGAGTCGAGCATAGATCGGCGCAAAGACTTCATCGAACGTCCTCCAACTGCTCCACGTCTGACTCGTGCCCCAGTTGTAGCCGTCGGCGCAGATCCAGTCCACATACGCATCGCCCGGATAGTACTTCTCGGGTTGATTCCAACTCACGTTGGGCACCGACTCGTGGTTCACGCACCACGCCCAACTCACGTTCGTCACGTTCTTGCTTTGGAACCGGCCGCGCACATAGCGCCACATGGCAATGAACTGCTGCGGTGACTGTTCGCTGCTGCCGTTTTGTGCACCGCCCCAACCGTACCAGTCGCCGTTCATCTCATGACCGAGTCGCACCACGATCGGTCGGCCGTCCGCCTTCGCGTCGGTGGCCCAGCTGTCGATGTACGTATTGTACTTGCCCGAGAGGATGTCGGCGTAGGTGATCTGCCCTCGGCGATTCTTCATCTCCCACGTGATCACTGGCGCCGAGGCGCGTTCGTACGCGCTGGTCACCGCGAAGCCTTGGAAATTGCTCGACCAATCAGCGTACCACATCACGTACGCCGAACGACCACCCACCTTGGTGGTCCACGTGTCCCATGCCTTGAGGCCGGGCTTGCCGAGTGGAGAGCTCTCGATAAACACGCCACTTCCGACACTCCCCGTCGCGGCGCTACTTGTGATCGCCGATCGCGGCCGGACATCAGGCGCGGCGATGCGCGCCGGGGACTCGCAGGCGGACAGGCACACGGTGGCAGCAAATGCGAGCAGCGCAGGACGCATGAGTTCCTCGAAAGGCCTTGGGGGAGTCGAAGCGCGAGCGTGAACAGCGCCCGAAATCCGCCGGGTGACGATCGCACCCCCGGCGCTGGAACTCCAGCGTCAGGCACCCGGAGGGAGGCGTCTCTGCCGGAATGTCACATACTGGCGTGACGAGACAGGCCACGAGCGTGACGCGCTGACGATACCGTCGTCGCACGAGTAGGTCCGCCTCCGTCGCCTACTCCCGAGTATATGTCGTCTCCCAATCTTCGCCGCACCGCCCGTCGCGCCAGCGCGACCGATGCCCGCGCCCGCCGTTCGCCTTGGCGTGATCTACTGTCGCCACCGGGAACGGGACCGACGCGCTACTGGCGTATCGGGGCGGTGCTCACAATTCTGATGTTGGCGAGTTCAATCGGCTGGTATCTGACCACCAGTGGTACGGTGCTCCCGCCGATCGTCGGGTACTCCGACGTCGCCCGTGCGATCGCCAACGGCGCCGTGACATCGCTCGACGTCAGCGAGAGTGGACGCCGGCTTACGGTGACGCTGTCCCCCGGTGCCGTGCTCGCGAACGCGCCCGGTGCGACGCAGGTGATGACGCTGGTGCCGACGTCGGTCGCACTCGCGGACTTCGAGCGGTGGAGCAGTGCGGGGATCGCGGTGTCGGTCGGTCCGACCGACGCGCTCTCGTCACCGCAACGATGGAACGTGCTCGTACCCATCGGCATCGTGCTCGTTGCGGCGGGCATCCTGGTTGGGTGGCAGCGCCGCCTGCGCGGCGGCAAGTTCATGGTCGCACCGCCAGCCCGACACCTGACGATGGCGGATGTGGGGGGAGCGCGCGAAGCCCGTGCCGACTTGCAGGACGTGATCGCATTTCTCCGGTCGCCGGAAAAGTTCGAGGCCATGGGTGCGCGCTGTCCGAAGGGCGTCCTGCTCGTCGGCCCGCCGGGAACCGGCAAGACGCTGCTCGCGCGCGTGGTCGCCGGCGAGGCCGGTGTCCCGGTGATCATAGCGGGCGGAGCCGACTTCACGGAGATGTATGTGGGCGTGGGCGCCAGTCGGGTGCGAGCACTCGCCCGTCGTGCCCGCGAGTCCGCGCCGTGCATCATCTTCATCGACGAGTTCGAAGCGCTCGGTGGACGGCGCGGCCGACCGAATCGCAGCGGCGAGGAAGAGAACACGTTGAACGCGCTGCTCGTCGAGATGGATGGCATGGCCGGAAACGAGGGCGTGGTGTGGATGGCCGCCACCAACCGCGAGGACATGCTCGATCCGGCGGTGCGCCGTCCTGGCCGCTTCGATCGGGTCGTCGAGGTCCCCCTCCCGACGCTGGCCGACCGGCTCGAGATTCTGCGTATTCATGCCGAGCGCGCACCACTCAGCCCGAACGTCGACCTGAACGTGATCGCCCGCCTCACGCCCGGGTATTCGGGCGCGGAGTTGGCCAACCTGCTGAACGAGGCGGCGTTGGTGGCCGTCCACGCGGGAGCGTCGATGATCACCGACGCCGACATTGAGCAGGCGCGCGACAAGATCCTGCTAGGTCGGATTCGCGCCGGGGTGGTGATCACGCCCGGTGAGCGGCGCCTGATTGCCCTGCACGAAGCGGGGCATGCGGTAGTAGGCCTGATTGCCTGCCCAGAGGATCGACTACACAAGGTGACCATTCAAGCCCGTGGACGCTCACTTGGCGCCGCGCACTTCTCCCCCGAAGCCGACAAGCATCTCTACTCGCGCCGCTTCCTCGAAGGGGTCATCGCCAAGGCGCTCGGCGGTCGCGCCGCCGAGTTGATCTTCCTCGGTGCGGACGGCGTGACGTCTGGAGCTGCGAGTGACCTGATCCAGGCCACGAGCGTCGCCCGACGTATGGTGGGTGAGATGGGCATGAGCGACCGCGTCGGACTCGTGAGCGCGGATCCCGCGGCGCATGGTGGCGGTGCGCCAAGCGCACAGCTGCAGTCGCGAATCGATGACGCGGTGGCCGATCTCGTGAAGGTGCAGGCCGATCGTGCGGAAGCGCTGGTCCGGAACCATCGGGGTGCGGTGGAGGCGATTGCCGCGGCGTTGCTGGAGCACGAGGTGCTCGATGCCGAGGACGTGATCGCGATCGCGCGTCGGCATGGCGCGCTCGGCGAACGGGCGCTTGTCGCCGCCTGAGTGCTCGGGCACCAGCCCTGCACGCGGAACGGCCCCGAATCTCAGGATTCGGGGCCGTTCGTGTACCACATCACCGGAGTGGTCGCTGCTCAGTTCCCACCCGGGGGCGCGCCAGCCTTCTTGATGCGGTATTCCTTGTGGCCTTCACGCTGCATGCCCTTCATCTCGTCGTAGACGGCCACGGCCTCGGCGTTCTTGCCCGCCTTGATGGCCACCTGGATCTTCTGCACGGTCGCAATGAAATCCTTCATGCCTTTCTGATAACCCGCCTGAAACTTGGCCTGTTCGGCCGCCGGGATCTTGGACTGCTTCTCCGGCTCAAGCGTCAGCGCTCCCTTGGCGTTCGTCTCGATGATGGCGAGCTGCTCGAGGGTGTTCGCATTCTTCGCGGGGTCGTCGATCTGACGGCCGACCGCTTTGAAGGCCGCGTTCATCGCGCTCATCTTCTTGCCGAGAGGCGTCTTTTCTTCGTCCCGTTGGGCGTGGGCCACGCTGGAAATGGCGAAGGCCAGAACGCAGGCGGCACCAAACTGCCGAAGTCGCAGATGCATGTGAGATGGATTACGAAGAGGAGTAAAAAGGCGCAACCGGGGACGCGTGGAAGCGCTTCGATGGAAAGATTACGCGTGGAGCCGACCCTTCGCTGACGTACCGCGAAGGGCGTGTGTTGTTCCCGTGCTCAGGTCCGGGTCCGTCAGCAAACGGATGGTCCATTGCGTACACTTACCACATGGAGTCTGCTGTGCGGGGCGGCACGAGCGCCCCGGTCTGCTCCACCCGCCTTTTCACTGCCGACATGCCCGAGTCCACGCCCGCGCCCGACCGGCGCAACTTCGTCGCCAAGGCCGCCTCGATTATCGTGGGCGGCCTCATTTCCGTGGTAGCGCCCGTCGCCGGGCTGTTCACCCTGTTCGATCCGCTCCGGCGCAAAACCGATGCGCGCGGCCTCGTCCGCGTGGCGTCGCTCGCGTCGCTGGAGACCAACGGCCAGCCGCGCAAGTTCCCCGTGCTCGACACCTTGGTCGATGCGTGGAACAAGACCGAGAACGTGCCCGTGGGGTCGGTCTACCTGCAGCGCACCGGGGACGCCACCGTGCGCGTCCTGAACTCGGTGTGCCCGCATCTCGGATGCTCGGTCGGCTACAACGCCAGCACGCGTGGCTACTTCTGCCCGTGTCACCGCAGCAGCTTCACGCTGGACGGAGCGATTGCCGATCCAAAGAGCCCGAGCCCGCGCGGCATGGATGAACTGGAGGCGGTGGTTCGTGACGGAGAGGTCTGGGTACGGTTTCAGAACTTCCGCAAAGGCTCCCCCGACAAGATCGCCGTCTGATGGCCGAGCAGCCGAATAACGAACGCCCGCGTCTTAGTTCCTGGCTCGACTCGCGCACCGGTTACAAGGGGTTGTTGCACGAAGCGCTCTTCGAGAACGTCCCTGGCGGTGCGCGCTGGCGCTACGTGTGGGGCAGCACGCTGTCGTTTTTCTTCGTGGTGCAGGTCATCACGGGCGTGTTCCTGTGGATGTCCTATAGTCCGAGTTCGCAGACGGCGTGGGAGAGCGTGTACTACATCCAGCACCAGATGCTGGGCGGCTGGTTCCTGCGTGGCTTGCACCACTTTGTTGCGCAGGCGATGACGGTGTTGCTGGTGCTGCACCTCATGCAGGTCATCATCGATGGCGCGTACAAGGCGCCGCGCGAGATGAACTACTGGTTCGGTGTGGTGCTGCTGATTCTGGTGCTGGCGCTGTCGCTCACGGGATACCTGTTGCCGTGGGATCAGAACGGCTACTGGTCGACGGCGGTGTCCACCAACATCGTGGGCATGAGTCCGGGCATCGGCCAGTCGCTGCAAACAGTGGTGGTAGGCGGCGTAACCTACGGACACCTCACGCTCACGCGCTTCTTCGCGCTGCACGCCGGCGTGATCCCGGGGCTCATCATCGTGCTGATCGTGGGGCACGTGTATCTGTTCCGGAAACACGGGCTCACGCCCAAGCAGCCGCTCAAGGGTCCCGATCAGGGCTTCTGGCCCGAGCAGGTGCTGCGTGACGCGGTGGCCTGCCTCGCTGTCCTCGTCGTCGTGCTCTTCTTCGTGGTGCGCGAGCAGGGTGCCCCGCTCGGTGCACCGGCCGATCCGGCCGAGCAATTTTCGGCGGCGCGCCCCGAATGGTACTTCCTGTTCCTGTACCAGTTTCTCAAGTACTTCCCAGGCAACACGGAAATCATCGGCGCCATTGTGCTGCCCACGCTGGCGCTCGTGGTGCTCATGGCGATGCCCTTGCTCGGACGCTGGAAGCTCGGCCACCGCTTCAACGTCGGGTTGATGTTCGCGATGTTGGCCGGTGCGGCGTTGCTCACCTGGCAGTCGATGGCGGCCGATGGGAAGGACGCCGAGTATCAGGTGGCGCAGTCCGTCTCCAAGCGGGATGCCGCACGCGCGGTGGAGTTGGCGAACGCCGGCGTGCCGATCACGGGTGCGCTCACGCTGATGCGCAATGACCCGTACACGCAGGGACCACGCATCTTCTCGCGCAACTGCGCGTCGTGTCATCGCTACGACGGGCACGATGGCATGGGGAACGCGCTGCCGAAGGATTCGATTTCGGCCTCCGACCTGAAGGGGTACGGCTCCCGCGCGTGGGCGCAGGGGTTCCTCAACGCGGACACGATTCTCACGATGCGCTACTGGGGCGGCACGATCCACACCGAAGGCGACATGTCGGGGTGGCTGTCGGATCACATCCCGGAAACGGACGAGGAGATCGCGATGCGCCGCAACGTGGTGCTGGCCCTCTCCGCGCAAGCAGCGCTGCCGTCGCAGGCGGTTCTAGACCGGAAGGACAGCGCACAGATTGCCATCGGTACGGCGTTCATGCGGAACACCAAGAATGGGTGCGCCGAGTGTCACAAGTTTCAGGGTGTCGGCACGGACAGTCCGGAGCTCGATGGATGGGGTTCACGCGAGTGGATGGTCGCGTTCGTGAACGACCCGACGCATCCGCGCTTCTTCGGCCGCGACAACGATCGTATGCCGTCCTACGGCACCGAGAAGAGCCTCAGTCAGCGTGAGATCGAGATGGTGGTGGACTGGATCAGGCGGGAGTGGTACACGCCGAAGACGGCGGTGGCGCGGCGGTAGCGGGCGCGCGTGGTACGCATTCGTTGCTTGGCGCACCGCCGCTGTCCACCCAATCGGCGGTAGGACCACAGGCGACAGCGCACCACCGGCCGAGGCCACGCCGACGGTCGAGGTGGTGCAGCGCGGTCTCGATTCAACACTCGCCGCCGGTCGAACGGCGACGAGGGCCGCTACGAGCTCGGCACTTGCTGCGGCGTACGCGCGCATAGGCGGCGCGTTGGAGATGATCTGACGCACACCGGAGGCGCTGCCGCTGCTGGAAGCGGTACTGGCTGCCGGCGAGAAGCAAGGCAGATTGCGCGGACTGCCCAGTCCGCAACTGTACCTCGGCGAGGCCTACGCGGCTCACGGCGATGCTGCGGGAACTATTCGTACACTTCAATGGGAAGGGACACGCGCGCGAGGCCGCACTGACCAAGGCCAACCAGAACCTCTCCGCAGTAAACGAAGCGCTGCGCACTGCGAGCTGTGGCAGGCGGAGTGGGACGAGTCACACTGATTTGCGGCGTCGTGCCGTACGTCTACGGACCACGTGGGATCTCCATGCGCCGTTGCTTCGCCGTCTGTCCGTTGTCGGTGAGCTTCTTGCCTCCCACCTCTTCGTGAAAGGGCTGCAGTGCGCCTCGGTAGCCAAACACGGCGCATTGCCTGTAGTCCTTGGCCCAAAGGTGCCGGGAAACTTCCGTGGCGAAATTCGGATCGCCCTCGCCGCTATGGCAATTGTAGCACTTGATCTTTCCGCTAAAGGTCGGTCGCAGGCCCGATTCGATCAGTCGATTCACGACCTCCTTGGCCTTCAGCGAGAACTTGACGTCAGGGACGCCAATCAACGCCTTGAGCTTCTTGTTCATTTTCGCAGGATGTAGTGGCTCTCCCGATTCATCGAGGTTGGCGTGATCGAACACCCCCGCGAATCCGGTCAAGCTGTGGCCCCGGATGTACACTTGGCCCGCATCGTTCAGGCCGGCGAGCACAGGGCTGATGAACCCCGGCTTGTAAAAGAGTGAGTGCACTGAGTGCGGTCCCACGTAGCGTTCCTTCCACGCGCGATTCTTGTCGGCGTAGTCGTGCCCGGGCGCATTCGACGACTCGCTTTGCAGGTTGAACGGCACGAACAAGACGCGGATGGACATGGACGCTTTTGCTGTATGGTGAGTGTCGCGGCTGGATAAGTCTGCAGCTGCTGTGGGTTCCGCGCGAGGGGCTGCAGAATGGGCTCAGCTCAGGTGCAAACGACGGGATGCCACCCGTCGCGTTCCGCGGGCGTTCTCCCGGCGATAGGTTCTACCATTCCCCTTTCTGGAGCTGCCACATGTGCCGTTCGCTTTGCCGCGCCGTTGGTCGCTATTCGACGGCCATCGTCGTCGCGATGGTCTCCGCCGCGACCGCATCGCCCGGGCAATCGACTTCAGCGGCGGGCGCTTCGGACACGGTGCTCTCCATCGAAAAGCCGCGCAATCCTTTGCCGGCCGAAGCCGCCAGTGCGAAGGTGTCGCGCTTCTCGTTCATCGCCTATGGCGATACGCGTGGTCGGCGCGACGGCGTGAATGAGCAGTACGAACATGGGCTGGTCGTCGAGTCGATGCTGCGAACCATCAAGAGCATGGAGTCCGGTCCCGAACCGGTTCGCTTCGTCTTGCAGAGCGGTGACGCGGTCGTGAACGGTCGCGATCCGAAGCAATGGAACGTCAGCTTCATCGGTCTGATCAATCGACTTACCACCACCGGCGGCGTGCCCTACTACCTGGCGCCTGGAAATCACGACGTGACATCGGCGGCCGAGCTGAGCGCGCCGGGGCGGCTGGTGGGGCTGCAGAACTATCTGCGGGCCATGGGTCAGCTCATCCCTGCCGACGGTGCGACACGACGCCTCACCGGGTATCCGACCTACGCCTTCGGCTACGGCAATACGTTCGTGATCGCCTTCGACTCCAACATTGCCGAGGATTCGACACAGCTGGCGTGGGTGCGCGCTCAGCTCGAAGGACTTGATCGCAAGCGCTATACGCACGTCGTCGCGTTCTTTCACCACCCTGCGTACTCATCCGGTCCGCATGGTGGGTCGACGATCGAGCGTCCAACGATGGCGGTCCGTGCGCACTACATGCCGCTGTTTCGCAAGCACCATGTGCAATTGTTGTTCACCGGACACGAGCACTTCTTCGAGCATTTCGTCGAGCGGTATCGCGACGTCGCGGGAGTGCCGCGTCGCATCGATCACATCGTGAGCGGCGGTGGTGGCGCCCCGTTGTACACGTATCAGGGTGAACCAGACCTCGGCGCGTATATGCGATCATCCGGTGTGGATTCCGCGCGCGTGACGCACCTGGTGCGGCCGGGTAGCAAGGCGGGGGACAATCCCTATCACTTCACCGTCGTGCACGTGGACGGTGAGCGCGTGTGGTTGGAGGTTGTCGGCGTGGACTGGGGGGCCGGGTACGCGCCGTATCAAGGCAACCGGAGCATCCTGGGGGATACCCTGGGGCGGCGGGACTGAGAAAGGGTCCGAGAAAGAAGGAGGCAGGGGTCACGTTCAAGGGGTCCACGTTCAAGGGGTCAGAGTCGTTGAACGCCAGCGTTCAACGACTCTGACCCCTTGAACGGACCGGCCGACACAGGTCGTGCATGAGTGTGCCATATTGCCCGTCATGCCTGCCGCCTCAGTCGTCGCGCCCGTGAGTGCCACCCCATGAACGACACGCTCGCGCGCCTCTCGGCGGCGCTCGCCGACCGCTACCGCCTCGACCGCGAGCTCGGCGCCGGCGGGATGGCCACCGTGTATCTCGCGCACGACATCAAACACGATCGTGATGTCGCGATCAAAGTGCTGCATCCCGACTTGGGCGCAGCCCTCGGCGCCGACCGGTTCCTGAGCGAGATCCGTACCACGGCGCGCCTGCAGCATCCGCACATTCTCCCGCTGCTCGATAGCGGTGAGGCCGACGGGTTGCTGTACTACGTCATGCCGCTCGTGACCGGCGAAACGTTGCGCGCGCGGTTGGAACGCGAGAAGCAACTACCCATCGCCGACGCCGTGCGCATCGCTCGCGAAGTGGCGAGCGCGCTGGATTACGCGCACCGGCAAAGCGTTATCCATCGTGACATCAAGCCGGAGAACATTCTCCTGCACGATGGCAGCGCACTCGTGGCGGATTTTGGTATCGCACTCGCTGTGCAGACGGCTGGCGGCCAGCGCATGACGCAGACCGGGCTCTCGCTCGGCACGCCGCACTACATGAGTCCCGAGCAAGCGATGGGCGAACGCGCCATCGATGCGCGCAGCGATGTGTACGCGCTGGGCGCGGTGACGTATGAAATGCTGTCGGGTGAGCCACCGTTCACGGGCCCCACCGTCCAAGCCATCGTGGCGAAAGTGATGAGTACGGAGCCGGTGTCCATCGTCTCCCTGCGCAAAGCCGTTCCCGCCCATGTGGCTGGGGCGGTACACGCGGCATTGGAAAAGTTGCCGGCCGATCGCTGTGAAAGTGCAAAGTCGTTCAGTGACATGCTCGCGGATTCCCGCGGAGCTTTCACGGGCCCCACCGCCTTCACCGGCGCCGAGCCCATCTCGCCGCCGCGAGCATCCCGCGTGGCGCTCACCGCAGCCGTGATGGTCGCCGTGGCCAGCCTTGGCCTTGCCGGGTACGCCTGGCAGCGCGCCGGATCGCGGGCCTCTGAGCCCGTGGTACCTCTTTCGCTCGACGTGCCCAATGCGCGGCCCGATCTCGCCCGCTTCGCTGTCTCCGGCGATGGGACCCGATTCGCATTCAGTACCGACGAAGGCCTCGCCTACCGTGGTCCAGGACAGCGCGAATATCGGGTGCTCATCGGTACCGATGCGGGCGAGTCGCCGTCCTTTTCGCCCGACGGCGACTGGATCGTCTACAGCGCCAACGGATTGCTGCGCAAAGTCGCGGTTGCTGGCGGGGCACCGGTGGCGCTGGT
The DNA here is from genome assembly GCF_031426495.1 of Gemmatimonas sp. Lineage (NCBI taxonomy): Bacteria > Pseudomonadati > Gemmatimonadota > Gemmatimonadia > Gemmatimonadales > Gemmatimonadaceae > Gemmatimonas > Gemmatimonas sp. The sequence goes on from NZ_JANPLK010000084.1 coordinate 21,011, forward strand.
CGCCAATGATTCCCTGCGCACCGGTCGCGTGAATTGGGGCGACGATGGCAGCATCGTGTTCGAGACGAACGCGATGCTCGCGGTGCTCCCAGCGAGTGGCACACTGCGCCTGCTACCCAAGGCGACGGACGCCGAGCAACCGCGGCTCACGCCCGATGGGCAGGGCATTCTCTACGTTGACAATCGGCAGCGCGCGAAACTGATGTACTATGACCTCGCGATTGATTCAGCCTTTGTCGTCATGGAGGGTGCCGCCGAAGCACAACTGTTGCCAACGGGACACCTGATTTACGGCTCGACCGTCAGTGGCCTTTACACGGTGCGATTCAACGCCGCGCGTCATGCGATCGACGGAACACCCTCGCCGGTCGTGCTCGACATGCAGGCCAACGGCGGCGTTGCGCCATACGTCGTGACGCGAAGCGGCACGCTGGTCTATCGCGCCGGCGTGGATGCAGAGTCGCGACTGTTGATCCGTCAGCCAACGGGAAGAACGGACACGCTTCCCCTTGCGCCCAAGGTGCTGAGCTATGCGCGGTTCTCGCCTGATGGACGATCGTTGGCGCTCACCATCGGTGCGGCGCGCGGGATAAACCGCCACACGGCGATTTATGACTTCAACGTCGGTACGCTCACCCGTATCACGCAGCAAGGCGGCGCGCACGCACCGATCTGGTCGCCGGACGGCACGCGCATTGCGTTCACCGCGGAGAGCCCGATCACCGACGCCGAGGATCTCTTCGTGCAGCCGGTCGACCAGAGTGCACCGCCGGTCGCCGTGGTGCGCCTGCCGAACGACCAACACGCCAGCGAGTGGCCGGTCGACTCGATGCTTGTCTTCTCGAACAACACCGGTGTGCGAACGCTGGGCGCCGCCCTCAGCGGCGGCAGTGCGGACATCGTCAATCCCAACCGGAAGTCGGCCGCGAAACCGTTTCTCCGCGCGGCGTGGGGTGAGTACGATGCCGCGATTTCTCCCGACGGCAAGTGGGCCGCGTTCACCTCGAGCGAGTCGGGGACGCCTGAGATTCACGTGCGCCCGTTTCCCTCGTCATCAGCAGGAGGGAACTGGAAAATATCGTCGGGCGGCGGACAACGGGCACGATGGTCGGCGGACGGCCGCACGATCTTCTACCAAAGCACCGATGCGACGTCCATCCGCGTCAGCGCCGCCGCGACGTCCATTCGCGCGACCAGGATCAGCGTCGGTCCGTCGATCAGTGTGGGTACGACCGAGACGGTGATGCAGGGGAGAGCGTTCGGCACCGCATGGGATCTGGACCGCGCCACGGGCCGGATCGTCGTCACGGAAACAGTACTCAACGCCGGTGCGCGCATTGTTGTCATGCAGCACTGGCTGGACCAGTTCCGTCGCCAGCAGGCGCGCACGCCGTGAACACTGCCGACACCCTCGCGCGCCTCTCGGCGGCGCTCGCCGACCGCTACCGCGTCGATCGCGAACTCGGCCAAGGCGGTATGGCGACCGTGTATCTCGCGCACGACATCAAACACGATCGTGATGTCGCGATCAAAGTGCTGCATCCCGACTTGGGCGCGGCACTCGGCGGCGACCGGTTCCTTAGCGAGATCCGTACCACGGCGCGCTTGCAGCACCCGCACATTCTGCCACTGCTCGATAGCGGTGACGCCGATGGGCTGCTGTACTACGTGATGCCGCTCGTAACGGGCGAAACGCTGCGCTCGCGATTGGAACGTGAACGCCAGCTCCCGATCAATGATGCCGTGCGCATCGCCCGCGAAGTCGCGAGTGCACTCGACTATGCGCACCGCCAAGGCGTGATCCACCGTGACATCAAGCCGGAGAACATTCTCCTGCACGATGGCAGTGCGCTCGTGGCCGATTTCGGCATCGCCCTCGCGGTGCAATCCGCCGCCGGCCAGCGCATGACGCAGACCGGCTTGAGCCTCGGCACGCCGCAGTACATGAGTCCCGAGCAGGCGATGGGGGAACGCACCATCGATGCGCGCAGCGACATCTACGCGCTTGGTGCCATGACGTACGAAATGCTAGCCGGCGACGCGCCGTTCACCGGCAGTAGCGTGCAAGCAATCGTCGCCAAGGTGCTGAGTGAGAAGCCGACATCATTGCGCACGCTGCGAGACACCGTGCCACACCACGTGGAGCAGGCGGTGTTCACCGCCTTGGCGAAGTTGCCCGCTGACCGCTTCGAGAGCGCCAAGTCCTTCGCTGACGCGCTGCTCACCACCGGAGGTCAGCCGCCGGCAGGCGGTGCCGCTGACCGCGCGCCAGCAACGCGTGCGGCCGGCAGCACCGGTTGGAAGGCCGTGGCGGCGGTGTTGGCCGTGATCGCGGTGGGCGCTTCCGGCTTCGCCGCGTGGACCCTCTCCCGGGCGAGCGCCGAGGTGCGAGATGTGGGCTTGCCACCCACATCGCCGCTGCGCATGGAAGACACGTACCGCAACTTCGCGGTCGCGCACGACGGCACGTTTCTCGTGTACGAGGCAAAGATCGGCGAGTCGTCGCAGCTCTGGTATCGGAGTCTCGCCGGCAACGATGCGCACGTGATCGTCGACACCGACGGTGCGCTGGGCACACCACGCATTGCGCCCGACGACCAGAGCGTCGCGTTCCTGTCGGGTGGCACGATGAAGGTCGTCAACCTCGCCAGCGGTCAGGTCACCGCGGCCGGGAGCGCCACCGATCCGCATGGCGGCAGCTGGCTGGCGAACGGCCGCGTATTCTTTTCGTCAGACGATGGTCGCACCTTGCGCTTCCTCGATCCCGGCACCGGGTCGACGCGCACGGTCCCGATGTCGTACTGCGTCATGCCGGAATTGCTGAACGAATCGGAGGTGCTGTGCGGCGGCGGCGCAAACAAGTTTGCGACCGTGGTTGGACTCTCGCCACCGAACCCGAAGCGTTTCATTCGACGTGCCGGTACCGCGGCAGGCCCCTCCCTCCTCCTTGGCGCGGACTTCCGCATCGTCGACGACCAGTACGTCGTGTATATGGGCCTCGATGGCTCCATCTCCGCCACCAAGTTCACCAACCGTGACTCGCTGATCGTCGGTCGATCCGTCTCGCTCGTTGCACAGGTCCGCCGCACCGCGTACACGGGCGGTGGACAGTTCGATCTCGCGCGCAACGGTGCGTTGGTCTACGTGCCTGGTGTCAACGCCGAGGTGGGCCGCGTCGTGCGTCGACCGCTCGGCAGGTCCGCCGCACCGTTCGCGATGGACCCTGCGGCCTTTCTGCGTTTCACGCCAAGCCCCGACGGGCAACGGATGGCAGCCGTGGTGCAGGGTGTGCAATCACAAGAGCTCAGGCTCTACGACCTGCGCAAGGGCACCCACGAAACGCTCGATCAGGCCCTGTATCTCAGTAGTGCATCCTGGAGTCCGGATGGTCGTCGACTGGTCTATCGCAAGTACGACTTCGATGACCCCGACACTGAATCACTGATGCTGCGTCGCGTGGACTCGCCCGAAGCGCCGCGCGTGCTGCTCACGAGTAAGATCCCGATCGGCATGGTGCCGTCGTCGTATCTCGACGACAAGTTCCTGCTCATTGGTGTCGGAATGACCGGAGGCACCGGCATGATCATTGATCCGACCACTGACCCGGCGCGTGTCGATACGCTGTCACTCCTCTCCAACTTTGTTTCCATCTCACCTGATCGGAAATGGATCGCGTACACGCCGCAGGGAGCGACCGGAGTCAGCGTGCAGCCGTGGCCGGCCATGGACCGCAAGTACACCGTAGACCTGATGGGTCGCGAGCCACTATGGCACGGCGCGAACGAGCTGGTCTACTTCTCGTATGTCGACGACAAGGGCGTGCCGAGCCAGACGTTCAATCGCGTGCGCGTGGATGGTCCTGCCGATTCACCCGTTGGTTCCCGCGAGGTGCTGTTCACCGATCCGCGTTTCGTGGACACGCCGGGGTGGTCGCATGCCCTGATGCCTGGTGGCGATGTCGTCTATTTGCAAGCGACGGCGGAGAATCTGGGCTACTACGTGCGTGTGATTCCCGGCTGGGTCGCGACGATGAAGCGCGCAGTCGATGCGGCCAACAAGTAGGTAGCACCGTCGGCGATTGCGGGTTTCTCTGCCGAAGAGTCGGCGGCAGTCAACGCGCTACGCAGCTTTCGGAGCGCGGACCGAGCTCTCGTTTTCACAGTGCCGAGCGGTAGACCAAGCTGTCCTGCCACGCTTGCATGCGAGGCGCCGCTGAGAAACGACAGTTCGATGACCTCACGCTGCTCAGGTGGCAGTAGTCGCAGCGCACCGTTGAGTCGCGCTTGCAGCTCTTCGTGCAGCATGGTGTCGATCACCGATGCGCCACAGCTATGTGCGGCATCGCCATCGGCCCGTTCGAACGAGGACGCGGTGCTGGCGCGCTCGTGTGCCATGAGGCGACGGGTGCGGCTCCGGATGCAATCCAGCGCGCGACTCCGTGTGATCGTTAACAGCCAGGTTCGAACGGACCCGCGACCGGCGTCGAATGTACCCGCGCTCCGCCAAGCCTGAGTGAAGGCGTCGAGGACGACCTCCTCGGCGTCGGTCTGCTCCCCAACCAGCGTCAGCGCGAGCCCGAAGAGTCGCGGACTGTATTCGTCGTAGAGTCGCGAAATGGCCCGTTCGTCACCGTCCGCCATCCGCCGGACCAGCGCGGCGTCCTCGCACATTGCTGATTCGTACTCCACGCTATTCCTCCTTCCGGCAAGTGCAGGGCTGACACGGGCGTTTCACCGTGTGAGCGGTGCGCCGGGCGCGCTCGTTCCTCACGCCTGACCGGACTGTGGGCTAGTTTTGTCCTGCGGTACATAGTGACTCTCGCTACCTCATTTCCCCGGCATTTTGGCGCGAATCGCACTGCAGCCTGAGCTCGAGAGTCTTCGGAAGGCCGACGAGATCTACGCCGGCGTGGTGCACCTGTCAGGACGTCGCTTCCAGCACGATACCATCCCAGATATGGACGGCTTCGTGCGGGAGGCGGAACTCCTGATGCGTGGGGTGAACAGTGCCGACGTGGTTCTGGGCATCTTCGACCACAGCCGCTACAACCCGGTGCTCGAAGTCGGCGATCGTCACTTCTGGGGTCCACTGCCGGAGGTGAGCCAAGAGGAGCGGATGCGTCTGCTGCTGGCCCTGCTGGACGCGGACTTCGGCGCGTTCCCGTCCGATTCGGTGAAATGGTTTTCGCGGACGCTGGGAGAGCTCACATTCGACGAGCGGCAGAACTTCGAGATTTTCCACTGCGGCATCGCCTACACGCGCAGCGACGGACGACCGATCCGACTCTTCTCGAAGAGCGTGCCGATTCACTACACCGCGGAGCGGCAGTTCACGTTTTCGTTCAACTACGCGCAGAACGTGCACCACCTGCTGAAACCGAGTTTTCGCGACTATTGGATTCGCGTGGCCTACGGCGCGCGCGGCGATATGGTGCAATCCATGCACTCCGCCGAGTCGAAGGATGCCGGTCCGCGCGATCTCCTGTCGTCGCGGGAGAAGCAGATTCTGGTGCAGATTGCCGCCGGCATGGAAACCAAGGACATAGCCGACAAGCTCGGGATCAGCGTCAACACGGTCGGGAATCACCGCAGCAACATGGTACAGCGACTGGGCGCGCGCGACACGACGGCCTTGGTGCAGCTGGCGAAGATGGCCGGCTTGATTTAGGCCGGGCGCCGCCGCCGAGCGAATCGGTGTGCCATGTTGCGCGGTGTTGTCTCCGGCCACGCCGTTCGCGCGAGCGTATCCACTCACGCCCGATCCTCAATGCACGCGACTCTCCTCCTCGGTCCCTACGACCCCGCGTGGCCTTTGCGGTTCGCTGCGGAGGCAGCTCGCCTGCACCCGGCGCTCGGGGCGGCGGCACGGGCCATCGAACATGTGGGCAGCACCGCCGTGCCGGGCCTCGACGGCAAGCCGGTGCTCGATATCGCGATTGCCGTGGCCAACTATGCGGACGCCGATGCTTGTATTGCTCCGATGCAGGCGCTCGGCTACGAGTATCGCGGCCCATATGGGGACGATCCCCGTCGTCGCTACTACGTGCGCGACGATGACGCTGGCGTACGCGTTGTACACGTGCATTTGTACGTGCTACCGGCGACGGCGTGGCAGCAGAAGCTGGCGTTTCGCGACGCGCTGCGGGCCGATCCGGCCCTGGCGGCGGCGTACGCGGCGGAGAAGTACCGCGTGGCCGAGTCGGTTGGTTGGGGCAAAGCTGCGTACTCACTCGCCAAGGGGCCGTTCGTGCAGCGGGTGCTGGCGACGCTGTTCCTGCCGGAGCGCTAGTCCATCGCGCGCTCAGGTCGCGTGAGCCTGTAGCAGCGCATCTTCCCACGCGTAGTCGCGCGCGACACGTGGTTGCTGGGCGTACCACGCGTACGTCTCACGCATGCCGTCCTCGAGCGGGGTGAGTGTGAGACCGAGCTGTTCAGTCACGCGCGTGGAGTTGGCGGTGATGGCCGGGATGTCGAGATACACGCCGAAGTAGTTCGGCGGTTGCATCAGGCTGCCGCCGAGCTGCTGAATGCGCGCGCGAGGTACGTGCACGACCTGCGCCTCAGTTCCAGCCGCGCGCGCGAGGAGGTGCACGAAATCGAGCTGCGTGATGGGCGGAAAGTTGCCCAGATTGTACGCCTGCCCGATGGCCGCATCGTGCGTAGCGGCGAGAATGGCGGTGCGCGCGACGTCGTGGGCGGAGACCCACTGCATCGTGGCTTGTCCGTCGTCGGGGATGATGATGGGACGACCATCGCGCACTCGATCCCAGAAGAACGCTTCCCGGTCGAAGGCGTTGTGCGGACCGTAGATGAACGCCGGGCGCAGCGTCGACACCGGCAGCCCGTCGCTCGATCCCAGCGCGAACAACGCGCGCTCGCTGTTCGCCTTCTGCGCGCCGTACACGTCGGGGTGATCTTCCGGCACCAGCGGTGAGCGTTCGGTGTACGGACCACCGGTGGGATACACAGCCACGCTGGAGGTGAATACGTAGCGGGAGAGGCCTGAAGCCGTGGCGCGCGCCGCCGCGACGACCTGTTCGGGCGTGGTGCCACGCTGCCAGTCGTAGACGTTGTCGTACACGACATCGAACCGCTCACCGGCCAACGCCGACTGCACGGCCACGGCGTCGTTGCGGTCGCACTGGATCGCCGTCACCCGATCGCCGAACGGCGTGGTGGTGCCTCGGTGCATGAGCACCACCGTGTCGCCGCGCGCCAGGAGTTGCTCAACGAGGGCGCGCCCGATGAGCTGGGTTCCGCCGATGACGAGTACGCGTGCCATGGTTGCTCCGCTGTATCTAAAAGTGGTCGGTTATCTGCCGCTGCTTCGCACGGGGGCGCTACTTCGGCACTACTGGAGGTTCGCCCGTCACGCGCCGCGTGTCTTCCTGATGGGTCTCGCTCCGCTCGTCGGCTGGCAGGATCCCGGCATCGTTGAGCATCAATCCAACGGCATCGGGGATCATTGCCGGCCAGAGAACGGTGCCGATGGGACGCACGAACGGGCGCGGCGAGCGGCCCGTGCCGACGTAGCGACGTCGGGCCCACGACTCGTAGACGATCGTAAGCAATCCCCCCGCCACCGCGAACAGCATCCACGTCGCGAGCGCCTCGCGCCACGGCACGTCGATCAGCATCCATACCAGGACGCCGTAGCTCAGGACCATGCCCATGATCCCCATGCCGCGGCGCAGCGCCGCGTTGAGGGCCACGCAGGCCGTCGTCCAGAGCAGGACACCGAAGAGGACGATCGCCCACATCAGGTTCACGTAAAAGAACGTCACCTTGGACAGTGCAGCATATTCGACCGATGCGCAAATACGCCCACCACCTGTTGGGGGAGTCGCTCACATGACCGATCAGATTCACTTCGATGATGGCGCCTCGTACGAGCGATACATGGGCGTGTGGAGTCAACGGGTTGGTGTCGAGTTTCTCCGCTGGCTGGCGCCGGTCCCGGGTCGGCGCTGGCTCGATGTGGGGTGCGGCAATGGCGCCTTCACCGAGCTGCTCGTTTCGCAGTGCGCGCCCTCCGCGTTGCACGGCATCGATCCGTCCGTTGCACAACTCGACTTCGCGCGCGCACGGCCGGCGTTACGTGACGCCGACCTGCGTGAGGGAGATGCGATGGCGCTGCCATACCCGCACAACAGCGTCGATGCCGCGGTGATGCCGTTGGTGATCTTCTTTGTGCCGGACCCGGCTGCGGGTGTTGCCGAGATGGCGCGGGTGGTGGCGCCGGGTGGGCTCGTTGCCGCGTATGCGTGGGACATGTACGGCGGTGGGCTTCCCTACCATGTGCTGCAGCGGGAGATGCGTGCGCTTGGCGTCGTCGTGCCGTCACCGCCCAGTCCCGAGGCCTCGCGACGCGAGATCATGCACGATCTGTGGCGCGGGGCGGCTTTAGTCGAGGTCGAGACGCGCGAGCTCACGGTGGAGCGCCGCTTCGCCTCGTTCGACGAGTATTGGGACATCCTGGCGGGATGGGCCACCTTCGGTCGGATGTTGGACGCGATGGCGCCCGAGACCATTGCGCGACTGCAGGATCGTCTGCGCGAATGCCTCCCCGCCGACGCCGACGGGAGCATCACCTATGCGGCGAGGGCCAACGCCGTGAAGGGCCGGGTGTCGCCGCGCGACGCGTTCACGAGTTGAGCGTGCGACTGACGCCGGCGACACTGCGCGATGCGGTGCGCGACCTCTGTGCCCGTGACGACGCGCTGGCGCGTCTCGTGCTGCAGTACGGGGAGCCGCCGCTGTGGGAGCGCGCCGAGGGATTCGTCACGCTGGTTCGGGTCATTCTCGAGCAGCAGGTGTCACTCGAGTCGGCGGCCACGCTCTTCGCGCGGCTCGATGCGTCGGTGCCCGGCGGCATGCACCCCGAGCCGATCCTGACGCAAGGCGTGGACGGACTCCGTGCGCTCGGCGTGACGCGACAGAAGGCCGCGTACCTCGTGGCGCTCGCGACGCACGTGACCGACGGCCGGCTCGATCTCCAGACGCTCCCGACGCTGCCCGATGACGAAGTGCTCGTCGCGCTCGAGCGCGTGCCGGGGATCGGACCGTGGACGGCCCGGGTGTACCTATTGTTCTCGCTAGGCCGTCCCGACGCCTGGCCGCCGGGGGACTTGGCGTTGCACAAGGCGCTGCAACACGCGTACGATCTCGAGCGTGCACCGTCGAGTCGTGAGGCGTCCGCGTTGGCCGCGATCTGGTCGCCATGGCGCGCGGTGGCCGCGCGCATTCTGTGGCACGCCTATCTCACGCAGCGCGGCCGTTCGGTGCCCTGACACGGCTACGCCGTTTGCGGCGTATGGCGCTACACGCGGCGCAGCTCGGCCATCTGCGCGGCGTGACGGGCATCGTGGTGCGCCGTGAGCTCCACCCACGACCGCAGCGTGAGCGGGCCGAGGAACGGATGTGGAAAGGCCACGCCGTCGAGCACGGCGTCGTCAGCGGCGGTGAAGGCGGCCAGCAACGCCTCGCGGGTGGCCTGCAATTGCGCGATGGCGGCGTCGGCGTCGAGCGCGCCGGTAGGGTGTACGCGCTCAGGGGCTTCCACTTTGGTGGTGCGCTCACGGACCCACCCGATCGTGCGCTCGGTCAGCAATGCGGCCTGCAGTTCCTCGGGCGTGGCGGTGCGCGGCATCTCACCGCCCTTGGCGATCATGCGCGCCACGTTCCCTTCCACGCGGGCGCAGTGTTCGATGATCTGTGCGGCCGACCAGCCGCCTTCACCTTCGCCGGCGGACGTGGCGCGGAGCTCTGGCGGGATCGATTCGAACTGGGCAAACAGGTTGGCGCGCTCGTGGTGCAGGAGCGCCAGCAGGGCGGCGGCGGAGTCGGTGGGCTGAGTCATAGCGCTAACGTATCGCGGGGCGCGCGGGTCCGCACGGGGCGCTCGCGTTCATCTTGCCGAGACCCGTACCGCGCGACAACGTTGAAGCGTTCCCAGTGAGTGTCCCCTTGAATCGGTCTCCCTATGCGATTGTTACTGGTCCCTATTCTGCTGGTCTGTGTCTCTTCGTCGCTGCAGGCGCAGGACAAGAAGCGATGCGCTGACACCCCCGTCGACTCGACGAATCCGGCATCGCCGGTCTATCAGGAATGCCACGTGAAGCGCAAAGCTTCGCTTCGGGGCACACCGCCACGGCCGGATTTTTCGCCAAATCCGGGCGGATCGACGGCCTGCTATCGCGCTGACTTTGCATTCGTGGTCGATACGAGCGGAGCTCCCGAGCTGTCGACCGTGCGCCGGGTGTCGAGCACTGATCCGTCCTTCGCCGAGGCCGTGGAAGCTACGATTCCGCGATTGCGCTACGCACCGGCGCGCCTCGACTCCACATTGGTGCGGCAGGTCGTAAACTTTACCAGTAGCGTGTCGCTGCTTCGTGTCGTCATGGTGTCGTCGTCGCGCGGTGGTTCATTGTCGCCACCGTCAGGCTCGCGCATGCCACGGGCGCCGAAGTGCTGATGACGTACTGAGCTGTCTCCCTCTTTTCACGAGCGTTCCGTTTGCTCCGTACGCCCAAACGCTCGACGACGCACGGCCTGCTGCTCCTGACGGGTACCGTCGCGCTGGGGTTGGCCTCACGACGCTATCCCGCCGTGCTGCCGGAATTTGTGTCGACGTACGCGGGCGACGTGCTGTGGGCGTCGATGGTGTTCTGGCTGCTCACGCTGGTGCGGCCGACTGGCGAGGGGCGGCATCTGGCGGCAATCGCCTTCGCCATCGCGGTCGCGGTGGAAGTCAGCCAGCGCTATCACGCGCCATGGATCGATGCCGTGCGCGCGCTGCCGCTTGGCGCGCTGGCACTGGGGCAGGGCTTTCTCTGGAGCGATGTCGCCTGCTACCTCGTTGGGGTGATTCTGGCGGCGTGGATTGATTGGTCGCTCCGAACCCGACGGCAGAAGCGCGTCCCGATCTCAAGAGAGACGGGACGGTGATTCACTACTGGTTCACGATCGTCAAGATTCTGGCGCTCCGCCACGTGCAACCGAAGGTGGCGCCCGATGCGACTATCCGGCGCACCTTCCGCGTGCGCCTGTTCGATTGCGACGGATTTCGCGTGATGACGGCGTCACGGTACGCGGCGTACATGGACTTCATCCGGTGGGAGATGATCGCCCGCTCACCGATGTATCACGCCATCGTGACACGCGGACTGGCCCCTACGCTCGGCTCGCAGAAGCTGATCTATCGGAAGCCACTCAAGCGGTGGACGCGATTCGAGGTCGAGTTGGAGCTTGCCGGATGGGATGACAAGTGGATCTACCATATCCATCGGTTCGCGCAGCACGGGGAGATCAAGGCCGTTGGTATCACCCGGGCGTTGATCTGGAAGCGCGACGTACCAAGCATGCTCGCCGATGTCCTGCGCGATTCCGGCGTGACGCGACCGGCCATGAATCCGCCCGACTGGGTCTTCGAGCTTTTCGCACAGGACAAGGAGATCATCGATCGGCAACGTGTAGCGGCGAGCGCATAATGATGCACGATGAGGAGTCGAAGCGACTCGCGGCGGCGCGCGATGGCACGCGCCCGTGGAAGCGCTGGGGCCCGTATCTCAGCGAACGGCAGTGGGGCACGGTGCGAGAAGATGCGAGCGCGGGCGGTGACGCGTGGACTCACTTCACGCACGATCAGTCGCGTTCGCGGGCGTATCGCTGGGGCGAGGACGGACTTGGCGGCATCAGCGACGACAAGCAGCAGCTGTGTTTCGCGCTGGCGCTGTGGAATGGCGCCGATCCCATTCTCAAGGAGCGCGCCTTCGGACTGGACAACAGCGAAGGCAATCACGGCGAGGATGTGAAGGAGTACTACTTTTACCTCGATTCCACGCCGACGCACTCGTACATGAAGTATCTGTACAAGTATCCGCAGGCGGCGTACCCGTATCTCGATCTGATCGCCACCAACGCGCGGCGCAGCCGAGAGGAGCCGGAGTACGAACTGCTGGATACCGGCGTGTTCGATGGACAGCGCTACTTCGATGTGTTCGTGGAGTACGCCAAGGGCGATGCCGACGATATCCTGATCGCGATCACCGCCTGCAATCGCGGACCCGACGCGGCGCGCCTGCGGCTCTTGCCCACGCTCTGGTTCCGCAACATCTGGACAGGTGACGCCAGCGCCGCAAAGCCCATGATGCACGCGATGCGAGCAGTGGCCTCACACGGCGGCGCGACCGTACAGGCGACACATCCGGGCTTCGTCGCGCGCGCCATGCCGGAGGCGTACTACCTGTACTGCGACGCCGACGTGCCGCTGCTGTTCACCGAGAACGAGACCAACACGGCGCGACTGTCCGGCCAGCCGAACGCGAGCGCTTGGGTGAAGGACGGCATCAACGACTACGTCGTGCTAGGCAACCGGGATGCCGTACATCCGGCGCAGCGTGGCACGAAAGTATCCGCGCTCTACGAGCTCGACCTCGCGGCCGGCGCCCAGACGACGGTGCGGTTGCGCCTCACGGCGCAGGCTCCGGAGGAATCGCACGCACCATTCGCCGATTTTGACGCGGTGTTTTCGGCGCGCATGCGCGAGGCCGATGCGTTTTACGATGCGATCACGCCGATTGGCGTGCGCATGGACGTCGAGCGCAGCAATGTGATGCGGCAGGCGCTGGCGGGCATGCTGTGGTCGAAGCAATACTACCACTGCGACCTGGAACAGCATCGCACCGGTCATCATGCGAAGAAAAACAGCGCATGGTCGCACATGTACTGCGACGATATCATCTCGATGCCGGACACATGGGAATATCCGTGGTACGCTGCCTGGGATCTGGCCTTTCACGCCATCCCGCTGGCGATCGTCGATATGGATTTCGCGAAGGAGCAGCTCGATCTGCTGCTGCGCAACGACTATCTGCATCCGAACGGCCAGCTGCCAGCGTGCGAGTGGAATTTCAGTGACGTGAATCCGCCGGTGCACGCATGGGCCACGATGCAGCTGTATCTGCTGGAGAAGGAACGCCGCGGTGGCCAGGGTGAGCTGGAGTTCCTGAAGCAATCGTTCGAAAAACTGCTGGTGAACTTCACCTGGTGGATCAACCGGAAGGATCGCGCTGGCGCGAACATCTTCGAAGGTGGCTTCCTCGGCCTCGACAACATCGGTGTGTTCGACCGCTCGTCGCCGTTGCCCACCGGCGGGTACATCGATCAGGCCGACGGCACCGCGTGGATGGTGTTCTACAGTCAGCAAATGCTGCGCATTGCCGTGGAACTGGCGCTGCACGAACCGCGCTATCAGGACTTCGTGGAGAAGTTCTATCAGCACACGCTACGTATCGCGGGCGCGATGGATCGCGTGGGTGAGCATCAGGACGAAATGTGGGACGAGGCCGACGGCTTCTTCTACGACGTGCTGCGCTTGCCCGACGGAGCGGCGATGCGCCTCAAGGTGCGCTCCATCGTGGGGCTCTTGCCGCTGGCGGCGGTGGCGGTGTTCGAGGCCGATTTGTTCGATCGGCTCCCGCGCTTTCGGGAGCAGAGCGCGGCGTTCGCGCGGCGACATCCGCGGCTCATTGCGAACCTGCATCTGCCCGACCGACCCGGGGTGGCCGACCGTCGCATGCTGTCGATCGTCGATGAAACGAAACTGCGTCGCATTCTATCGCGCATGCTCGACGAGCAGGAGTTCTTCTCGCCACACGGCATCAGGGCCCTGTCACGCCATCACCACGAGCATCCGTACACCTTTACGCACGACGGCAAGGAACATCGCGTCGCCTACGTGCCGGGCGACTCCGACAGTGGCATGTTCGGTGGCAATTCCAACTGGCGCGGACCGGTGTGGATGCCGATCAACTATCTGTTATACGGCGCCCTGTTGCGGCTGTACGCGTACTACGGTGACGACTTCACCGTGGAGTGCCCCACCGGGTCAGGCCACCAGATGACGCTGTTGGAGGTGGCGATGGAGCTGGGCGATCGCTTGTGCAGCATCTTCCAGCCCGATGCCGCTGGGGCACGACCCGTGAATGGACGCGATACGGTGTTTCGCGACGATCCGTACTGGCGCGACCTCGTGCAATTCTCCGAGTACTTCCACGGCGACACCGGCGCCGGCGTGGGCGCCAGCCATCAGACTGGATGGACGGGCTGCATCGCACAGATCATTCAAACCAACGGTATGCTGGCGAAGGAACTGCTGCACACCGCAGGAGGTATGACGGCCGCCATCCGCATTCTGCAGACGAGCACCCGCATGCCCCGGCCGTAATTGCGGCGCCGGGCGGATGCGCGTTACGGACGCTTGGCGATCGGACGTCCAGTGCGGATGATCGCTGACGCTTGGTCGGCGGTGCCGGACAGGAGCAGACCGAGGTAGCCCTTCTCGATCCGGTCCCTGATCGTACCGGCGGCGGCCGTCATCATGCTCGGCATTCCCGCCTTCGCTCCAAGGTCACGCGTGCGCTGACACGCCGCCTCGGCGCCCGGCGCATCACCGCCCATGTCGCGGGTGAGACTGCCGATGCCGCACGACAGCAGGCTGTAGCCCTTCACGGCCGCGATGTCGGCAACCTCGGCGATGGCGCCTTTGTCTTCCACCATCAGCATCGCGATCACGGTGCCCTTGGGATTCGCGGGTGACCACACGTTGGCGCCGGCCTCGGTGAAGAACGCGGCGGCGGTGCGTGCCTCAGCCGTGCTGCGCACATGCGGAATTACCACGCCGTCCGCGCCAAGCGCGAGCACTTCCTTCACGCGGGCGCGGGTCAGTTCGACGCCGGCGTCTTCGATGGTAGGAATACGAACGAGCAAGGTGGGACGCGTGGCCGCGCTGCTCAGCTTGATGCCGTTCACCATCGCCCGCACCGCGTTCGCATCGTAGGCCCCTTCGAGATTCAGGAAGAGGTAGTCGAGCAGCGGATTCTCGGCGAGCGCCTTGGCACCGGCTTCGGTATACAGCGGCGGGAGACGGGTGGCGCCGGCGGCTGGTGGGGCCGGTGGCCGCTCACTGGGAACGAACATGCCGAACGCGGCCGCGCCCGACTTCCACAGCGGCAATGCTGCGCCAGCGGCGACAGAGGGCGAGGACTTCGATGCGCTCGCGCAGCCGCCGAGGATCGTGGCCGCGAATGGTAGTGCAACGAGCCAGCCCGTACGACGCATGTGCCGTTCTCCTGAGAGTGAGCGCCGAGGCTGCGGCGCGACAGTCGTGCGAAGCCGTATCATATCGCGCGGACGGTGGACGCGCTCGCCGTCGAGCCACAGTTTCTGTGCCATGGCACACGATCTTCTTCGGCATCTCGCGTCGCTTCGCGCGCACGGGGAGTGGGCGGATACCAAACTCGTTGTCGCCGCTCAGCAGGTGACCGGAGACGCGACGGCGGTGCGGCGTGAACTTTCTCACGTGCGCGGGGCTCAGGAGGTCTGGCTCTCGCGCATCGAGGGGCGAGCGGCGACGATACCGGTGTGGCCGGCGTATTCCGCGGTGGAGATCGAGCGGGCGGGTGCGGTGATCGACGAGCGCATGCGCCGCCTGTTCGACACGCTCACGCCCGAATCGTTGGCGCAGGAGATCGCGTACAGCAACTTGCAGGGCTTGCCATTTCGCACTGAGCTTGGTGAGATCCTGCTACACCTGCTCATGCACGGGCAGTATCATCGCGGCAAAGCGAATGTGGCGCTGCGCGATGTGGGCGCGGCCACGGTCGGGGTGGACTACATCGCGTGGCACCGCGAGTTCGGATCGTCCTTGCGCGAGGTGTAGCGACCCGCATGCAAAACGCGCCGGGCATGACGCCCGGCGCGTTTCCGTGTCGTCCACGGAGGTTCGTAACGACCTGAGGTCGTGATGGCACCTGCAGCCATCTGATTCCGTGTCGGCACCCGATTGACCGGGTATCAATTCCCAGCCAACGGTCCGTCCCACTCTGAGGTGGGATACATGCAGCGGGTCGATGCGCGCGGTGCCATCTCGCTTCGCCTCTGTCACCCCGAGAAATCGGGATCGATCCCCGACCCGCCGAGGCATCGTGGAGGCATCGCCCTCACTCTGCGAGCGTATAGTGCCACCGTTTCGCACGGTGCACTATCGGGCAAAACCTTACGCGAAGCCGCCCCGACCACGGCTGCCAGGGCCATCCTTGAATCAAGCCGACGCGCGCGCCGTACGGAGCGCGCAGGCGCGCGGCTCCGCGCGGGCGACTCACGCATCCCACCAACATGCCGACCGCGTCACTCACAACGTCGATTTCCGACGCTCAGCTCGAAATGCGTCTTGCCTACTTTGGCGGTGCCCCCGGGATGCTGACGTCGGCACTGGTGTGGATGACGGCGGGCTTCGTGGCGCTACGTCAAACACCGGAGCGCGCGGTCTGGGCCCTGTTCATCGGGGGGATGCTGATCCATCCGCTGTCGGTTGTGCTCACAAAGGCATTGGGCCGGAGCGGTACCCACGGCCCGCACAATCCGCTCGGCACGCTGGCGCTGGCGACCACGTTCTGGATGATCCTGTGCCTGCCGCTGGCGTACGGCGTGTCCTTGCATCGCATCGAGTGGTTCTTTCCCGCCATGCTGCTGGTGATCGGAGGGCGATATCTGACGTTCTCCACCGTATTCGGCACGCGGATCTATTGGCTCTGCGGCGGTACGCTGGCGCTCGCCGGCTATGCGGCTGCCGCGGCCAAGGCGTCTCCGGTGATCGGCGCGTTCGCCGGTGCGGCCATCGAGGCGGCCTTTGCTCTGGTGATCTTCGTGCGCGCCCGACGTGCGCCGGGAGTCGCTAAACTGCATGCGTGATCCGGTTCACCTCGCCACCTGACGCTAGCGATCTCCCCGCGCGATTCCCGAGTCCCTTCGATCGGGCGGCCGTCCATCCGCTCGCACGCCGCGCGGCGATGGAGACCATGGACCTGCTCCAGTTGCCCGCAATGGCCCCCTGGCGGCTCGATCAGCCCGGCAACGGCAAAATGTTCGGGGTGCTGGTGGTGGCGGCTTCTGATGGCACGGTGGGCTATTTGCGCGGCTTCTCCGGCATGGTCGCCGGCATGTGGACGATCGAGGGCTGGGCCCCGCCGACGTACGACGAGGCGGCGCGTGATGCGGTCTGGATTCCCGGTGAGGCCGAGCTGTACGACCTGGGTACCGACGACGACGCGCGCACCGCGCGCTCGCGCGAACTGTTGCCCGCGATCCAGGAGACGTATCGATTCACCAACGCGTGGGGTGAGGTGCGCGCGCTGCGCGATCTGTTCGCGCCCAAGGAGCCACCGGGCGGGGCGGGTGATTGTGCGGCGCCAAAGCTGCTGGCACAGGCCTACGCGCAGGGGCTGCGGCCATTGGCGCTGGCCGAGTTCTGGTGGGGCGCACCACCGCGCACCGGCGATCGTCGGGCCGGGTCGTTCTATCCGGCCTGTCAGGGGAAGTGTCCGCCGATTCTGGCGCATATGTTGCGCGGCGTACCGGCCGATCCGCCGCCGCTGTTCGGTGCGGCTGCCATCGCCGAACGCGAGCCCGCCGTCGTGTACGAGGACGAGCATCTCGTCGTCGTGAACAAGCCGTGTGGACTGCTTTCGGTGCCAGGACGCAGCGGATTATTGCGGGACTCAGTGTCCACCCGATTGCGCGCGCGTTATCCCGATGCCACGGGACAGTTGGTGGTGCATCGACTCGATCTCGACACGTCGGGACTGCTGCTGGCTGCGAAGGACACCACCACCTTCTCGGCGTTGCAGCGACTGTTCTCGCTGCGCGAGATCGCGAAGCGGTATGTGGCATGGCTCGACGGCCATGTGCAGGACGACGAGGGCGTGATCGACTTCCCGATGCGCATGGATATCGACGACCGTCCGCGACAAATCCACGACCCGGTACATGGCAAAGCGGCCGTGACCACGTGGCAGGTGCTTACCCGCGCCGACGGGCGAACCAAGGTGGCGTTCACGCCGCACACGGGTCGAACGCATCAGTTGCGTGTGCACGCGTCGAATCCGATTGGGCTCGATGCGCCGATCGTCGGCGACCGCCTCTACGGACGCGTGGCGCCGGAGTATGGCGAGCGGCTCCTGTTGCACGCCGAATCACTCGCGTTCACCCATCCCGTGACGGGTGTTGAAGTCCGTGTGACAAGCTCGGTACCGTTCTGAGCGGTACTGCGATGTTGCCCCACATATCCCCGCGCAGTACAATCTCCCGATGTCGCATCTCACCACTAAGGGAGTCGTTAACGCATGAGTGACAAGAAGATCATCGCGGTGTTCGGCGCCACCGGCGCGCAGGGCGGCGGACTCGCCCGCGCGATTGCTGCCGACTCGAGCGGCGGGTTTGTGGCCCGTGCCATCACGCGCCATCCGCACTCGGACAAGGCCGAGGCGCTCGCCGCCGAGGGAATCCAAGTCGTGGCCGGTGACATCGATGACGCGTCGACGCTTGGCGCGGCGCTCGAGGGCGCATACGGCGCGTTTTGCGTCACGAATTTCTGGGAGCACTTCTCCGCCGAGCGCGAAGGCGTGCAGGCCACGAACATGGCGCGCGCCACGAAGGCCGCCGGGGTGCAGCATGTGATCTGGTCCACGCTCGAAGACACGCGTAAGTGGATCCCGCTGGACGATACCCGCATGCCGACGTTGCACGGCCACTTCAAGTGCCCGCACTTCGACTCAAAGGGCGCGGTCGATGCCGTGTTCGCGAATGAAGGCGCGCCGACCACGTACATGATGGTTGCGTTCTACTGGGACAATCTCATCCACTTCGGCATGGGGCCGCGCGCCAACGAACAGGGCGAGTTGGTGATGGCGCTACCGTTGGGCGGCGCGAAGCTGCCCGGTATCGGCGCCGAAGATATCGGCCGCTGCGCGTACGGCATTTTCAAGGAGGGCCCCAGCACGATCGGTCAGCGCATCGGCATCGCCGGCGAATCGCTGAGCGGCGAAGACATGGCGGCCAAGCTCGGCAAGGCGATCGGTCGCCCGGTGCACTTCTTCGACGTGCCGTTCGACACGTACCGCGGACTCGGTTTCCCGGGCGCCGAAGACCTCGGCAACATGTTCCAGTTCCAGCAGATTCTGGGCGAAGAGTTCCAGCGCTACCGCGATGCGGCGCGTTCGCGTCAGCTGTATTCCGGCTTGCTCGATTTCGATGCCTGGCTGGCGAAGCACGCGGCGACGATTCCGATTGGGTGACGCTTGAACGGCTAACCGAAACTGCAAACTCCCTAGTAGGCAGGGAGGAGGGAATCAGGGTGGAGGAGGCAGGTGAAAAGCGCGCGCCGTTGCTCCTTCCTGCCCCCTGATACCCTCCTCCCTGCTCACTAGGGAGTTAAGAGTTGGGAGTCGCCCGTTACCTCGGCAACGCCTGCTCTATATCCGCCGCGATGTAGGCCATCACCGCCATGACCGCCACGCAGCGTTGCACTTCGGCCCGATCGAGTTTGTCCGGGGTGTCGGCATCTGTGTGATGGAACCAGAAGTAGCGCGAGCCGTCCACATTCAGTCCCATGCCCGGCACGCCGGTGGCCATGATCGGACCGATGTCCGCGCCGCCGCCGGACGCTTCGATCTTGCCGGCGTTGATGGGATTCAGCAACGAACCGATCGCGGTCACGATCGCGCGGGCCGCCGGCGAGCCGGTGAAGCCGAAACCGAGCGGAGAGAATACGCCACCATCGGATTCAATCGCCAACTGGTGCGTCTCGCTCTGGTGGGCATCGCGATACGCGTTGCCGCCGCGCATGCCGTTTTCCTCGTTCGTCCAACCAACGGCGCGAATCGTACGACGTGGCGTGAGGCCGAGCTTCTTGAGCAGGCGGATCGCTTCCCACGCGATCACGACACCGCCGGCATCATCCATGGCGCCCTGGCCCACGTCCCACGAATCGATGTGACCGCCCATCACGACGATCTCATTGGGCTTTTCGCGACCGCGCAGTTCACCCATCACGTTGTGGCTCTGCGCGTCGGGTAACATCTTGGCGCTCATCTTGAGCGTCACGCGGACCTTGTCGCCGCGGTTGATCATCCTGCGCATCATCATCGCGTCTTCGGAGGTGACACTCGCGTGGGGAATCTTCTTCACGGTCGAGTCGTAGCTCATGCTGCCGGTGTGCGGTGTGCGCATGCTGTACGGACCGGCCGCCCGTGCCAACGAGGCAACCGCACCGACTTTGGCGGCGGCGATGGCACCGAGACGACGGAACGACCCGTTGTAGCCGTAGTCGCGCCACTCGGCGTCGTACAGCACGATCTTGCCTTTGGCTTCAGCGGCGCGCTGGGTGAGTTCTTCGAAGCTCGCGACCACCATCACTTCGGCGGTGATGCCGGCGGCCGGCGTGGCGATGCTGCCGCCGAGGCCGAGCATCGGCAGCAGCTGGCGACGCGGCGCGACCAGCTCCAGCGACTCGGCGCCGCGAACCCAGTGCGGCACCATGACCTTCTCGCGCTTCACGTTGGTCAGGCCGTCCTTCTCCATCGTGGCGGCGGTCCAGACAATCGCGTCTTCGAGCGCCTTGGAGCCCGACAAACGGTGGCCGAACCGATCGGCAAGCTCGGCAATGCGGTTCCATGCGCCCGCCGAGTCGGCCTGGGCCGCCGCGATGATCCGGTTGGCGACCTCGGCGTACTTGGCGGGAATCGCTTCGGGGGCCTGCGCGGAAAGCGGAGCCGTAACCGGTGCGGCGATCGCGGCCAGCGCGAAGGCAGCGAACAAGGAAGAGCGAACCATCGGCATGTCCACGTTCGGGGGGAGGGGAGGGAATCCTTGCAATCTTGGGCCTGCGCCCCGTCCCGTCCAATCCCCGTGGCATATTGAGCGAACCTCTCTCTCATCCAACATGCTGACTGATACGATCATCGCGAAGCGCACGAGTGGCCGTGTCACGTGCGCCCTGGTGCCGCAGCCCCAATGGGCGAAATCACGCGTCCTCGCCGATCAGGCGGTGGAAAGCCTCGGTCTTCGCGCGCTCGGCGAGGGTTGGCTCGAGGTGAGCGAGAGTGACGCGCTCCGCATCGCCGCTGGCGTGCTCGGTCGGGATCTCGCCAGCAACGCCGTGATCATTCCCGCCGTCGAGGCGGATGCCTTGGTGAACGATCTGCTCGCCATGGTGCCGGAGCCGTTCACCTGTTTCACGAACGGCGACTGGGCCGACGTGTTCGGCGAGGAGTCACCGCACACGAACGGTTTCAGCTTCGATCCGCTCACGGAATCGGCGCTCGATGCCGGCATCGTGTGCGTGGGTGACGGCGTGACGGCGGTGCTCTGGGTGGAAGACGAGGACTGACGATGACGACACATCGCGGCAACTGGGTGGAGCGGAACGATCCGATCGAGCCCGAAGTCGCTCGTGTGCTCGCCCATCCGCTTGGCCTGCCGCACGACGATGTGCGACTTCTCGAGCATGCGCTCGCGGTACGCGGCATGGTGGAGGCCGGCGGCAGTGAGGTGGATGTCACGAAGTACGTACGTCGGCTTTTCGAGCCGTTCGGGCTGCCGCAACCCGATGCCGTGGTGGCCCGCCTTCTAGGTCTCGCGCTGTGGCACGTGACCAAGGCCGGGCTGGTGCGCAACAACGCGCAGCGTCGCGTGGAAGAACTCGTACGGCAGCTGCCCCCGGAGGCTCCGCTGTCGGAGCGCTTGGCGGCGGCGATCGAGCGGGCGCCGTAGTCGCGGGTGGGTGGGCAGGGCGGTGGCTCGACGGACGGTGTCGTGCCGAGGCGGGATCAGTGGTTCACGCGAAGGTCGCGAAGGGCCGCGAAGTTTCGCGAAGAACAGCACATGGATTTTCTTCGCGTGCCTTCGCGACCTTCGCGTGAACCTACGGGCTATGAGCACAAGCGAGAGTCATGGCATGAGTGTGCGAACCACCCGGATACTGCTAGCGATCGGCCTGACCGCAATGGCCGCCTGCTCGGCCGAGCCGCGCGCACCGACCGCCAAGTCCGCGCCACGCGTGATTCCCGGACCCGCGGCTACACCGATGCGCAGCCCCGACGTGTATCGTGTACGCTTCGAGACCAGTAAGGGGCCGTTCGCCATCGAGGTCACGCGCGCGCTCTCCCCGCGCGGTGCCGACCGGTTCTACGAGCTGGTCACGATCGGTTATTATGCAGGCAACCGCTTTTTTCGCATGGTGCCGGGGTTCGTGGTGCAGTTCGGCATTCACGGGGATCCGGCGGTGAACGCGAAGTGGGCGCAAGCGGCGATGGCCGATGAACCCATGCGCCAAAGCAACACGCGCGGCACGGTGGCCTTCACCACCGTCGACGCGAACAGCCGTACCGTGCAGCTGTTCGTCAACATGGCCGACAACGCCGCCAAGCTCGATCGGCAGCGCGTCTTTGCGCCGATCGGTGTGGTGATAGAAGGCATGGACGTGCTCGAACGGCTCAACGTCGAGTATGGTGAAGATCCCGTGCAGTCACGCATCATGTCGCGCGGCAACAAGTATCTCGACCGGTGGTTTCCGGCCCTCGACTCGATCGTGTCGGCCACCGTCGTACCTACGCCTTCCGTACCCGCACAGTGAAGTTTGCATGAAGCCCTTCGAACGCCTCGGTAACGCCCGCACGCCGGATGGCTCGCTGCTCGAGCTGTACCGGCATGACGGGTCGTATCTCATTCGCGCCAACGGCATCGAGCTGATGTCGCAGCGTCGTCACTTGTCCGAAGACCGCCTGGCCGAAGTGGCGTGTGTAGGCCTCAAAGACCGGCCGGTCGCGCGCGTGCTGATCGGCGGGCTTGGACTTGGCTTTACGCTGCGCGCGGCGCTCAAGGAGGTAGCCGACGACGCCGAGGTGGTAGTGGCGGAGTTTCTGGCCGAGGTGATCGAGTGGAATACCAATCCTGAGTACGGGATTTCGGTGGAGACGCTCAAGGATCCGCGGGTGCGCGTGGTGCACGACGATATCGTGAATGTGCTGCGCGATCACGCCGGCCAGTTCGATGCGATCATGCTGGACACCGACAACGGACCCGACGGCATGATCATGTCGGAGAACGCGCGGCTGTATGCACAGCGCGGCATCGCGACCACGGTGGCGGCGCTACGCCCGCCGGGGATCATCGCGTACTGGTCGGTGGGCGACGATCCGGCGTTCGCGCACGCGCTGCGCGGCAGCGGTCTCCTGCTGGAAACGCTGCGCGTGCGGGCCCATGACACCAAGGGGCCGATGCACACGCTGTACGTCGCGAAGCCGCGGCCGCCTCGCCGCGATGCGTCAGCGCCGCGGGCGCTCTGACCACACCGAGATCGCCCCGCCGCCGATGGTGGCGGCGAGCGTCGTGTCGCGCTGCCAGTCGGCGTACACTTTCGCCATGAGTTCGGGGCGCGACTGTTCGATCACATGTTCGAGCGTCGTGATCAGGTGAACACGGCGTATGCCGCGCGCGGCCATGGCCGAATCCAGCGTAGTGACCTCGCCGATCTCCACGTAATTGCGATCCAGCGGCAGCTGTTGCTTCTCGGCGTAGTAGTGCACGCCCAGCCACGTGGGCCGGATGGCAAACACCAGATCGTCGGCGCCGCGTACACGCTCCACGTACTGCAGCGTGGCGCTGAACGGCTGCTTGGGAACGCGGTAGTAGCGCACGAGCGAGAGCGCGGAGAGGGCGGCGACCGCGGCGACGACCACGGACGAAGCAAGCTGACGCCGCGCCGGCTGCGCGCGCCAGAGTCGCGCGGCGATGGCATCGATGGTGACGACGGCGGTGAGTACGGCCAGCGGCAACCAGAGCAGAAAGTAGCGCGGCGAGAAGGTCATGCCTCGCCACGCCAGCAACAGTGCGGTGAGCACGCCAGGGAGCAGCAGCAGCGCGGTCATCGCCCACTGTCGACGCCAGAGCACTACAAAGCCAGCCGTCGCCAACGCCAGGAACGGGATGGCCGCCGCCGCGACGCCGGGGCCGAAGCCTTCCAACACGCCGCGCACCACCATCTGCAGCAGATCGTTCGACGTCGCCGAGGCTCCGGTCTGACCAAGGGTATAGGCCGAGGTGATGTACAGGTACGCATCGGGCAACGCCACCGCATACACGCCGATGCAACAGAGCCCGGTGATGGTGTAGACGCCGCCCAGTCGCCACATGAGCGGCGCGATGTGTCCGGTCTCACGCCAGCGTTGCCAGGCGACCACGATCACCACCAGCAGCTGCGCGGCGATCACGAACGCCGCGTTCAGCAGTGCCATCATGCCAAGCACGGTCGCCACGCCGTACTGCACCCAATCGAACAAGCGGTCGTCGCGCAGCGCGTCGATGAGCGCGCGGGTAGCGAGCAGTGCGAAGCACACGTACGCCACGTAGCCGCGCGCATTCTGGGAGAAGAACACGTGGTGGTACGACACCGCCAGCAACAATGACGCGCCGAGGCTCGCGCGTCGGCTCATGGCCAGACGCGCGACCCGATACAGTGCCGGGATGGATGCGATACCGAACGCCGCCGTGCTCATTCGTATGGACCATTCGTGCACGCCAAACACCATGACCGACGCCTTGATAAGCAGCGACATCAGCAGATGATTGTTTGACGACTGGTAGCTGCCGATGATCTCGCCGAATGACATCGGCATCGTCTGATCGATGGTCATCAACTCGTCAGTCCAGAGATCGGCGCCGATCCCGGCCACGCGTAGTACCAGCGCGACAAGGGTGATGATGAGCAGCCAGCGACGAGCCGAACGCTCGCTGACGTCGTGCGGCTCGCTGCGCGGTACGAAGCTGGTGGCACGCAGCGCCGTCGGCAGCGGTGCCCATCGCCAGCCACGCAGCGCCAATATCCCAATCATGACTGCCTGTAGCGCCAGGATGATGCGCAGCAGCGTGGTCCCGCGGATCGGTCGTGCGGGCAGGTCGGGCGTGCGCGGCAGTGTGTCGTACCATGCCGTGGGCATGAACAGCGCCAACAGCACGAGCGCGACCGCGACACCGACGCCAAGACCTTGGCGCAGTCGTGACGTGATCAAGCGGGCGCGGTGGCGGATGCTGGTCGCCGCAGCGGCATCCGTACATACGGCAGCGGGTGTCCTGTCATCGTGTCCGGGATCGGTACATCGAGCATTGTCAGGAAGGTCGGGGCCAGATCGCGGAGATCGACCGTGTGCATGGTCGTGTCGTGCGGAATCCACGGGCCGGCAGCGGCCACGAAACCGGTGGGGCGGTGAAAGCTCGAGCGATGATAATGCTCCGGCTCCTGGACCAGCTTCGCTCGCGGGTGCAGCACCTCGTCCATGAAATGCGGCGCCCATACCCATTCGACGAAGAGGTCGGGCAACACGTGATCGATGCCCACCTGAAACGCGTCGGCGCTCCGGAACACGCGGGCGACCGCGGGGCGTCCCGTTTTCGGATCGACGAGCAGCTTCAAGTCGGTTTCGATGCGATCCAGCAGCGCGGTGTACTCGGCCCCCGGCTCGACGATGCCCTGTGGCTCGCGTCCCCGCACATTCAGGCGGATCTGCCCGTTGTAGAGATTCGGGATGCCGAAGGCGACCGATCGGCTCCAGTCGGTGTTCGCGGCGAAGTCGCTGGCGATGAGCCGCTCCTGGACGTTGGCCGGCAGGAACTGACTCACCCACTTTCGGACCGGCTGCGGAATGGTGCGACGCAACAGTGTGAGCGGATCGAAACGATTGCCGGTGATCAGCTGCTCGGTGCGTAGCGGCACCTGATAGTCCAGCTGATGCAGAAACGCGTCCATCAGCCCCGTCGTGGGATACATGCCGGCCATGCCGTAGGCCGACACGATGAACACGTTTGCATCGGCCGGCAGCTCGGCCAGCGTGCGCGCAAGTTCGCCGTCGATCGCCTCGTAGAGATCGCGCAGCCCATTCGACAGGCGGTTGGGCGGCGCGAACTCCGGCTGATATGACCACAGGCGATGCCCGATGGTGTGGGCCTCGAAGAACGTGGCCACGACCACGTCGAAGTCGTCGCGGCCAATCACGTCACGGCAGACGAGCCCTTTGGTGGCAATGCGGGCGAGGGCGCGCTGGTAATCGGCGAAATCCTCCTCCTCGGTGCCGCGATGCGCGAAGGTCGCGAGCTTCTCTCCCGACCCGAACTTGGCGCGGACTTCGGGCAGTACATGCTCGGGGAGTGAGCGGGCCATCTCCCAGAGTCGCTCGGATTCGTGCGCTGCCCAATTGGTGAGCTGCACGCCCGGCACGTCGGGAATGACATCGAGCTCCGGCGGATCGACGATGGCGGCCTTCTTCGTCCCACCACGCAGGAAGCGCCAGAACGGCGGGGCATTCTTGGCGACGGCGGCGTTGGTCTGCACCAGCGTGTAGGTGCCCGGTACCAGTTGCCGTACGCTGTAGAAGCCATGGGTTGTTTTCGCGACCCCGCTGTGCAGCGAGATCCAGCTCCCCATCTCGTTCACGAGGTCGGCGCCGTCGATCTTCAGGAAGCAGCCGGCCTGCATGATGCCGGCCAGCGTCGGCATGTGCCCGGACTCGGTCCATCGTGTCACCAATTCGATGTCGGCCGAATCGATGGCGAGAATGACGAGCGGTGGTGTGGCGCGTGCAGGCGACATGGACGACAGATGCGTTTGGGGCTGATGACGGCGTCCGCGGGAGCGCGTTTCGGAAACTAGGGCGAACGGCTCCGGAGTGTGAGGGAAACGGGTGTCTCCCACATCCGCCGTCGCGTCTTGCCGGCAGGCCAGTCGCCTCGTTTCTTCCCAATGGAACGGTTCGCCTTGCTTCGGACGACTTTCTACTCAACGGGTACCAGCGACTCGTGCAGTTCCCGCTCACACGCCCTGCGCATCTGAACCGACTGGGCTTCGGGCTGACGCTGGCTGTCAGTGCGGTGCTCGGTGCGCCCGTGGCCAGCGCACAGACCGGTGTCGGTCTCGATGACGCGGCGTATACGGCGTTCGGCCGACGCGACGGACTACCCGACGCACCGCTGCTGTCGCTGCAGCCCGCGCGAGACGGTGGGCTGATTGTCGCCACCTCGAATGGTGTGCGTCGATTTACTGGGCGCAGCTGGGTAGCGGAGTCATTGCCGCCCATGGTACCGCGTCGCGAGTACCGGGCGGTGCTCGACGGCGCCGACAGCGTGCGCTACTTCGTGCACAGTTTCGGCGTGGTGCTCCAGCGCCATGGCGTGTGGATCGCCAATGTGAGTCTCGACGAAGGGCTCGCCCCCATCTACTCGGCCGTGGAGTGGCGACGTCCTGACGGCCGACACGAACTGGTCGTCGGCGCCGCCTCCGGTGTTTACCGATTGGTAAATCGGGCGCGTTTCGACCGCGTGGCGATTCCTGAGCCGATGCCGCGCCTCGATGCCATGGTGGCCGGGGGGCAGGGTGGTGACGCGGACGCGCTCTGGATCGGCACGCGCGGGGGCGGTGTGGCGCGTCTCCGCGGCGGTACCTGGACACGATGGGCAGAGCCGGAGGGGCTCACCGATCTCCGGATCGAGCATCTCGCCATCGCCGGTGTGGGGGACAGTGCGAAGGCGGCAGTCGCCACGGAGAACGGGGCCTTCGTGCTGTTCGGTGATCGCTGGCGTCCGGTGGGGCCGAGGGTACACATGGCGCGCGTGCTGCGGGTGCGCATCGGCGACCGATACGAGACGTGGCTCGGCGCACTGAGCGGGGAGTTGTTCCGAGTCGCGGACGGTGGGGTTCCCCAGCTGGTGGATATCAGCACGCGTACGCGCGGCTCCCGGGCGCAGGTGCTCACCGCGATCGATCATGGCACGGGCGTGCCGACGATCTATGCGGGATTCCGGAGCGGCACCTTGCTGCGCTTCCGCGTTGGCGTGGCCGGGCGGCTCCTGTTGCCGCCGACCATGGTCGGTCATCCGGTGTCGGCCATGGCGGGTGCCACGGACGCCGGCGGCGTGTGGGCCTGGATGCTCGGTGTGGGCGCCATTCGCTTGCCGGATCTCACGCGATTCCCCACGGCGAATGCCATGCTGGGTGGCGGTGACGGACGGGTGCGCCTGCTCTCGGTCCGCGTGCGTGGTGCGTCGCAGGTGCTGCTCTCCGTCGACCGGAGACTCTATCTCTCGTCGACGTCGGGATGGCGGCAGCTCCTCGAGCTCCCCGTCGGCGAGTCGGTGTACGATCTGCTCGAGGGCCCTGGACCAGACGCTGTGCGTCGACCGATCATCGCGACGCTGCGCGGCGGGTATGTGCTGAGCGACGACGGCGTGCTCACGCCGTGGACCGAGTTTCCGGGCAGCGTGCGGGCTGCCACCGCGGAGACGTCGATCACGGTCGCTTCGCTGGTGGCGCTGCGCAGTGATGGCGCGGTACTGCGTTCATCGGGTACCCCGTGGCGCATCGAGCCCGGGGGGGCAGTGCCGATCCGTGCCACGATGAACGCGATCGTGCCGTGGCGCTTCGCGTCGGGGGAGTGCGCCGTGATCGTCGGCACCAGTGAAGGGATGGCGATGCTTCGTACTTGCGGCGGCGCGCCCAGCTGGCGTCTCATCACTGATGCGACGTTGCCCGGTCTGATGGGCAACGAAATCACGGCGCTGGCGGTCCTTCCCGAGCAACGGCTCGCCGTGGGGTCGAGCCGCGGACTCGTCGTGATGCAGCTGGGCGAGCGTTTCGACGCCGTTGATACGGAGGTCACCTCGATCACCGATGCCGACGGCCTGCCGCATCCGTTTATCAATGCCATCGGTCCGATCGATGCGGAGGGGCGTCTGTGGGTCGGCACACCGCTGGGCGCGGGGTTCGTGCGTCTGGCGAGTTTGCGTCGCCCCCCGCCGCCGGTGCTGCTAGCCTTCGAGATTCGCGATGGCAACGGCGACGGCGTGTTCGACGGACGTCGCATACCGGCCAAGGCGTCGCGCATCGACCTCGAGGTGATGGCGGCCACGTATCATCGCGAGGACGATACGCGCTACCGTTTCGAACTCGATGGCGCGACGATCCACGCGACGCCGTGGACCGATCGACCCACGGCCACGCAGCTGGCACTCCCTGCCGGCGAGCACGTGGTGCGCGTGCGCGCCATGGATTTCAGCGGCCGCGAATCGGCGGTGATCGAGCGCCGGTTCACGGTGCTTCGACCACCGTGGCGGTCGCCGCTGGCGCTCGTGGTCTACGCCTTCGGGATCGCCGCGCTGTTCGTCACCGTCGACCGGTGGCGCACGCGCACGGCGCGTCAGCGCGCGGCCGACGCTGAAGCGAATGAACAACGGCTGGCCAAGAGCGAGGAGCGATTTCGCCGCCTGTTTCTCGACGGGGTGAACCCGCAGCTGCTGATTCTCGATGGCAAGGTCTGGCAGGCCAACGCGGCGGCGGATGCGCTGCTGCGCGCCGACGGTGCGCCGATCGTGTCACGTCCAATCAATGCGCTGATCCCCGAGATCGGCGATGGCCTCTCGGCCTCGTCCCCCGTGACCTGGCGACGGGAACTCGAGGGCGTGGGCCCCGACGGGACACGGATTCCACTCGAGGTCAGTCATACGCGTATTCCCCTCGATGACTCCACGCTCGACCATCTCGAGCTGCTCGATCTGCGCACGCGCAAGCGGCTCGAGTTGGAGCGTCGTGAGCTGGAGTCGCATGTGCGCAACACGCAGCGGCTCGAAGCGGTGGGGACACTGGCCGGTGGCGTGGCGCACGACTTCAACAATCTGCTCACGGTCATCCACGCCAACGCGGAGCTGGCGATTGCGGACGTGGCGTCCAGCACGCCTGCGGCCGCAGCGCTGCAGCAGCTGTTGATCGCCAGTCGTCGGGCGCGTGAAGTGGTGCGGCAGATTCTCACCTTCAGTCGCCAGACGCCATCCCGGCACGTCGACATTCGCATGGCCGCGTTGCTCGACGAAACGCAGTCGCTGTTCCGCTCCATCCTGCCGTCCACCGTGACACTGGTGCTCGACAATCAGGCGCCGGGTGCAACGGTGCATGGGGATGCCACCCAGCTGCAGCAGTTGCTGCTCAATCTCTGCTCAAACGCCGAGCATGCGATGCGGGAGACCAAAGGCGGCGTGCTCTCCGTGTCACTGCGCTGGGCTGACGCCGCCGACCGATTGAAGCACGCGCCTACGCTGGTGCTGCGTGTCTCGGATACGGGAGGTGGCATGAGTGACGAGGTGAGAACACGCGCCTTCGAGCCGTTCTTCACGACGAAACCCGTAGGGGAAGGCACTGGGCTTGGGCTGAGCGTGCTGCATGGCATCGTCGGGGCGCACGGTGGTTCCGTGCTGCTGCACTCGACGTTGGGTCGTGGGACGTCCGTCGACATACTGTTGCCGGCGCATGCCAATGGGCGCGTCGATGAGCCGGCAGTGACGCCGGTGTTGCAGCCGTCGCTGGCGCGCGCGCAACGCCTGCTCGTCGTCGATGACGAGCAGGCGATTTCTACCGTGATGGCAGCGCTGCTGCGTCGAAAGGGTTACGAGGTCGAGGTTGCCGGCGACGGCATGGAGGGGTTTCAGCGCCTGCAGCGCGAACCGCTGATCGATGTGGTCATCACCGACCAGACGATGCCTGTCATGACGGGTAGCGAATTGATCGAGCAGCTGCGCGCGCGCGGCATGCAGACACCGATCATCCTCATGTCCGGCTACGGGGCGACCATCGACGAGGAGCGCATGGCGCAACTGGGTGCCGTGTACCGGCTCGACAAGCCGTTCGTGATCGACGATCTGCTGCGTCTCGTGGCGTCGTGCGCGGCACCGTCGCGTGACTGACGCGGGACGACAGCGACGACGCCAAGTCACCTTGTTCGTGCCGCCCGATGCAGGGCAGGCGATCGAGGCGGTTCGCGCACGAGTGGACCCGCTGCAGCATCGCCTGATTGCGGCCCATGTCACCCTGTGCCGTGAAGACGAGCTCGCAGGGCAGGCCGAGGATGCCTGGCGCGACCGACTCATCGCCGCAACCGTCGCGCCGGTCACGCTTACCTTCGGCGCACCGGTGTCGTTCTCCGGGCACGGTGTCATGTTGCCATGCATTGCCGGCGAGCCCGCGTTCCATGCGCTTCGCGTCCAGCTGCTTGGGGACACCGCGCGTCGGCGGCACGAGCCTCACTTGACGCTTGCCCACCCGCGCAATCCTCGTGCGCCGCACAACGTCCCCGCGACGTATGCCGACCTGATCACACCGATCAGTCTCACGTTCACTACGACCTGTCTGATCGAGCAATCAGGCGACGACGCGTGGCAGGTGCTCGACACGCAGGCGTTGCGCGGATAGCGGGTGGTGGTGTTCGCCTACAAACGAATCCCCGCGCGGCGTACCTACGCGCTGCGCGGGGATTGGTGTATTCCTAGAACTGGAAAATCAGTCGCCGAAGACCGCGGCGTCCTTGTCGGCCTTCTCGCTGCCGTAGCTGACCGAGCCCGGAGGCGCGTCCGCGCCAAGGCGCGTGGCCATCGCGAACCCACCGAAGGTCAGGAAGCACACCGCGATCGTCAGAATGGCGCGGTTGATAATCTTCATCGCGTGCGCCTCGTGGGCGTCATCGCAGAGGTCGTTCCACATAGGTCAGGTGCCGGGTGAAGCGTAAGGAGAATAGGGGATAACTCCTGTCCATTATCGGCAGGTGCGCGGTCAAACGGGAGTGTCGCCGCGGGCACTCGCTGTGACAAACGGCTCGCCCCGTTCGGGAAGCGGCATGTCCGCCGACGTGTCCCGTAGTGCGACGCGGTGGTGGCGACGTAGACTTCCGCAGATGCCCCATCGCCTGCTCGCCCCGATCATCCTGCTGGCGCTGACCGGTTTTTCCGTCGGCGCCTGCCGCCGTGACCGTCCGCAGCCGGTCGTGCTGACCATAGCGCGCGGCACCGAGCCGTTCTGGGCACTCGAAGTGCGCAGCGACCGCGTGCAGTTCAGCCGGATGGGCATCGACAGCACGGTCTATCCCTACGCGCCGCCGGACTTCGATGCCGATGGCCGGGCCGTCTATCGCACCAAGCGATTCAGCGCCGATCCGCTGCTGACGCTGGTGATCGAGCGCGGCGACTGCAGCGACGGAATGTCGGATCAGCACTATCCCGGCAGCGCCATACTCACGCGCGGCGATTCCACGTGGCGCGGCTGTGCGACGATCGTGCCGGACACGCTGGGCCCGAAATAGGGTGGCGTCGTCGGACCACGCGACTCTTGCCGTCACTCCGCGCGACCTCTAGCGTGGTGCGATGACCCTTACCGCCCCTCTGGATGCCGGACAGGCTGCGCTCGCGCGCGGCGCCTGGTCCGACGCATTTCAGGCGTTCGAGGCGGCGCTGGTCGAGCAGCCGGATCAGCCCGAAGCGCTCGAAGGGCGGGGCCTTGCCGCGTGGTGGCTCGATCTGGCCGACGTCGTGTTTGCCTCCCGCGAACGGGCGTACCGCGCCTATCGCACACGCGGGGACGAGGTGTCGGCGGCCCGCGTGGCGGTGTGGCTGGCCTGGGATCATGACGCGTTCCGCGGGGAGTACGCGATCACCAGCGGCTGGCTGCACCGGGCGCGCGAGCTCCTCGAGGGACATCACGACACGGCGGCCTATGCCTGGCTGTCGGTGCGCGAGTCGGCGTTCGCGCTGCTCGATCACGGCAATCCCGAAGAAGCGCTCAAGCACGCCGAGCAGGCCATCGAGGCCGGGCGCGCGTCGGGGTCGGTCGACTTCGAAATGGTGGGGCGCGCGCTGCGCGGCTTTTCGCTCGCCACGTCGGGGCGCATCCCGGAAGGCATGCAGGAACTCGATGGCGTGAACGCTGCCGTGCTCGCCGGTGAGATGCAGGATCGCGTGGCGATCGGTCTCGCCTGCTGCTACCTCATTTCGGCGTGCGACCGCGTGCGCGACTACGATCGTGCCGTGCAGTGGTGCGCGCGTTTGCGTGCCTTTTGCGAACGGTGGGAGTTCCGCGTGTTGTTCGCGGTATGCCGCACGCAGTACGCGGCGGTCTGCATGTGGCGTGGCGCGTGGGGCGAAGCGGAACGCGAACTCGAAGCGGCCAGCAGCGAACTCGCGGCCGTTCGACCAGGCATGGTCTCTGAAGCGCTGGTGCGCCTCGGCGAACTCCGTCGGCGTCAGGGACGGCTCGACGAGGCCACGAGTCTGTTCGATCGTTCCGGCGCGCATCCACTCGCTGCCGTCGGGCATGCGGCGGTGGCGCTCGATCGCGGCGATTGGGAGTCGGCCGGTGATCTGGCCGAGCGTCACTTGCGCAGCCTGCCGGCGCACAATCGCACCGAGCGCGTGGCCGCCCTCGAGTTGCTGGTGCGTGCGCGCGTGGCTCGCGGCGATCAGTCGCGCGCGTTGGCGGCGTTGATCGAACTGCAGGGCATCGCCGAGCAGGCGTTCACGTCGCCGCTCCGCGGTTCAGCCAGTCTCGCGAACGGTGTGCTGGCCTTCGGTGCAAAAGACTATGAGGCGGCGAGGCGACACTTCGAGGATGCGGTGGATCTGTTCCACAAGAGTGGCGCCTCCTTCGAACGGGGACGGGCCGGTCTCGAACTCGCCGCGACGCTGCAGGCGCTGGGACGGCACGAAGCGGCAGTTCGCGAAGTGGAGCGCGCGGTGGCCGTGCTCGCGCCACTGGACGCGACGGTCGAACTCGACCGCGCCAGCGTGCTGCGCGCCCGACTGCTGCCGCCTGCGCCAACGGCTGCTGGAGCGGACGTCGACGCCACGGCGAGCCCGCCACACTCCCCGCCATCAACCGCCCTGACACGTCGCGAAGTGCAGGTGCTTGGATGCATCGCTGAGGGCTTGGGAAATCAGGCGATTGCCGACCGTCTCACGATCAGTGAGCACACGGTTCATCGGCATGTCGCCAACATCCTCACCAAGCTTGGTGTCCCATCGCGCTCAGCGGCGGTTGCCCACGCGGCGAGGCTGGGCTTGCTGTAGCCGGCGCGCATGGCCTGTTCGGGCCAGCGCCACGACGTTCGAAAGATGGCCTGATCAGGGGAAGCGGGCTTTGGGGCGCAATCGGTATTCTCGTCCTTGTCGCGATCAGCGCGCCCCATCTCCCTTCGCACAGGTCCATCGCCATGTCTCAAGACAGCGCACTTGCAACCCCTTCGGCACCAGCCGCCACCGATCTCGTCGCGCTCAAGGCTCGCCAGCAGATCGCCTGGTCCACGGGCAATTATGCAGTCGTTGGCACCACGCTCCAGATCGTCGGTGAGCAATTGTGCGAGTCGATGGATATCCGCTCGGGCTCGACGGTGCTGGATGTGGCTGCTGGTAACGGCAATGCCTCGCTCGCCGCGGCCCGTCGATGGTGCGATGTCACGTCGACCGACTACGTGCCGTCCCTCCTCGACGCCGGACGCGCGCGCGCTCAAGCCGACGGGATGTCGCTCACGTTTCAGGAGGCCGACGCCGAGAACCTGCCCTTTGGCGATGGTTCGTTCGACTACGTGATGTCGACGTTCGGTGTGATGTTCACGCCGAACCAGCCGCAAGCGGCGGCCGAGATGGCGCGCGTATGCAAGTCGGGCGGGCGCATCGGCCTCGCCAGCTGGACGCCGGAGAGCTTTATCGGCCAGCTGTTCAAGACAATCGGCAAGTACATCCCGCCGGCACCGGGCGTGACCTCGCCGAGCGCGTGGGGCACCCGCGAGCGTATCGAAACGCTGTTCGCCGACTCGGCCCGGGAAATCACCTTCACCAGCCGCGAGTTCGTGTTCCGCTACCACTCGCCGGTGCACTGGATCGAGGTCTTCCGCATGTACTACGGTCCCATGAACAAGACCTTCGCCGCGCTCGACGCCGATCGACAGGCTGAGTTCACCGAGGATCTGCTGCGGCTCATGGAGAAGGGGAATCGCTCCGGGGACCAGACGCTGGTGCTGCCGAGCGCGTACCTGGAGGTCGTGATCGACCGACGGTAACATCGACCAGCGAGAGTATCTTTCGGGGAGGGCGGGTCCTGATATCCGCTCCTCACCGGAGGATCTCGCATGACTCAGGACGAACGACTGCGGCCGCATTCACACGAGCGGTTGGCGGTGAATGTGCAGCGATTTGATTTTGCCGCGGCAGCAGCGCAGCTCCGCGCCGAAGCGCACGCGTCGGTGTCCGGTCATCGTCAGGTCGCTTTGATTCGACGTGGCCCGCTCACGGTGATCTTGTTCGCATTCGAGGCGGACGGGTTCATCAAGGAGCACAGCACCGACGGCGAAGTGACGATTCAGGTGCTGGGCGGGCGTCTCGATGTCACGGTCAGTGGTGAGGTGATGTCGCTTGGACGCGGGGAACTCGTGGCGCTGGCACCGCGTGAGGTTCATGCCGTGCGCGCGGCCGAGGCCAGTGAGATGCTGCTCACGGTGTGTCGCCTGCCCGCCGCGCCCAAAGCCGACTGATTTCGCGCGGGCGCCGCGGTCGCGGTCGCGGCCGCTTTGCGACCTCGATAAACTTCGGGATGGTGATCCAGTGACCCCTCCCGACGATACGCGCCGCGAACCCGGTAGCAACACCGATTCGTTCCTGGAGGACCTCCGCGCCGCATCCTCACTCCTCGAACGGGTGGTGGCCGATCGTTCGTTGCTGGTGCACGTGTCGGCCGAAGAACGGCAGCGCTTTCTCGAGGCCGTTGGGCAGGTGTTTCACCCCGACGCGCGCGCCCGGCGCTCGATGGTGAAGGCGACCAGCAAGCAGCGCAAGCTCGACGCGGCCAAGCGTGACGACAGTGTGCTGCAGGAAACCGGCATCCGGGAGCTGCGTCGCAAGCCGGTGTTCACGACACCCAACGTGTATCTGCTCGGTGACGGGGCCAAAGGCACCTCGACCGATGCGCTTCGCGACGACGACGCGCCCGAAGCGATCGTGCCGCAGCATTGCTACATCTGCAAGCAGAAATTTACCACGATCCATCACTTCTACGACCAGATGTGCCTGCCGTGCGGTGATTTCAACTTCGCCAAGCGCACGGAACTGGTGGACCTGAGCGGGCGTACGGCGCTGTTGTCGGGCGGCCGCGTGAAGATCGGCTACCAGGCAGGACTCAAGCTGCTGCGCTGCGGCGCGCGGTTATTGGTTACCACACGCTTTCCCCGCGACTCGGCCATGCGCTACGCCGCAGAGCCCGATTTCGACGCGTGGAGCGATCGCCTGGAGATCTTCGGGCTCGATTTGCGGCACACGCCGAGCGTGGAGGCGTTCTGTCGCGAACTCACGCACACGGAAGCGCGGCTCGATTTCATCATCAACAATGCCTGCCAAACCGTGCGCCGGCCGCCCGCGTTTTATACGCACATGATGGACGGTGAGATGGCGGCCGCCAGCACGCTGACGAAGGCTGCGCGCAAGATCCTCGGCACCTACGAAGGGCTTCGCGGTGCGCAGCTACTTCCCGATCCCGACGCGGGCAGCAGTGCCGCCGTCGTGCAGAGCGGCACCGCGCTGCATCGCGTGGGGCTCACGCACGCCGCTGAGCTGTCGCAGGTGCCGCTGGTGCCTGACGATATGCTGGTGGCGCATCAGCTCTTTCCGGCGGGAAAGCTCGATCAGGATTTGCAGCAGATCGATCTGCGCGAACGGAATTCCTGGCGGCTGCTGCTGGATGAAGTGCCGAGTGTCGAGCTGCTGGAGGTGCAACTAGTGAACGCGATTGCGCCGTTCCTGATCAACGCGCGACTGAAGCCGCTCATGCGGCGCACGGAAAATCGCGACAAGCACATCGTGAACGTGTCCGCGATGGAAGGCCAGTTCTACCGCAACAACAAGACGACGCGGCATCCGCACACCAACATGGCCAAGGCCGCGCTCAACATGATGACGCGCACGTCCGCCGCCGACTATCAACAGGACGGCATCCACATGAACAGCGTGGATACCGGCTGGGTGACCGACGAAGACGTAGCCGAAATCGCCGCGCGAAAAGTGGAGAACCATCGGTTTTATCCGCCGCTCGATATCGTGGATGGCGCGGCGCGGATCGTCGATCCGATCATCGCTGGTGTGTCGAGCGGCGAGCACGTGTGGGGCCAGTTCCTCAAGGACTACGCGCCGACCGACTGGTAGGCGCCGCCGCGCCGCGCGGCGGGAGCGAAACTCGACTCGAGGCTGTCGCGTACATTAGGCATGCGCCTGTCATCCGTCCGTGCACTCGGCACCCGTCTCGCGTTCGCCTATTTCATGATGCTTCCTGCTGCCGGTTGCCGATCATCTCTCGGGGCTCAGGCGATGCCGACGGCGAGCTCGATCGATTCGCTCGCCCGCACGCTGATGCAGCGGGAGCGAGTGCAGGGACTTGCGCTCGCCGTCATCGATGCGGGGGCGGTCACGCACGTGGCGGCGTTTGGACGGCGTTCGGAGGCCGGTGCGCCACTGACCACGGGCACGGTGATGTACGGCGCCTCGTTGACCAAGGCGGCCGTGGCCTACCTCGTGATGCAGCTGGTGGACGAGGGACGTCTCACCCTTGATGCCCCGGTGCGGACACTGTTGCCGAAGCTTCTACCCGAATATCCCGACTACGCGGACCTCGCAACCGACACGCGCTGGGGTGACATCACGCCGCGCATGATCCTGAATCACACCACCGGCTTTGCGAACTTCCGGTGGTTGGAGCCCGACAAGCGCCTGCGCCTTCACCACGCGCCAGGAACGCGATACGGCTACTCCGGCGAGGGCTTTTATATCCTGCAGTTGATTCTTGAAGAGGGGCTCGGACTCGACTTGACGGCAGCGATGCAGCATCGCGTATTCGAGCGGTTCGGCATGACGCACACCAGCATGCAGTGGCGCCCAGACTTCCAGGAGAACCTTGCGGATGGGTTCCGCGCCGATGGGTCCATCGAGCCGCATGATGAACGCAGTCGCGCGAGCGCGGCTGGCTCGATGGATACCAGCATCGAGGATCAGGCGACGCTGTGGGCCGGCATTGTGCGTGGAGATGGACTGTCGGCCGCGTCACGCGCGGAGCTGGTTCGGCCGCAGTTCCCGATCACGTCACGCCATCAGTTCCCGACGCTTGATACCACGGCCGGGAGCGAGCATGCCGCGGCGGCGCTATCGGCGGGAGTCGGCGTCGTGACATTCACCAGCGCGAGCGGTCCGGCCTGGTTCAAGGGTGGGCACAACGATTCCACTGGCAATATGGTGATCTGCCTCGAGCGCCAGCGCCGATGCGTTGTGCTGCTCGCCAATGATGTACGGGCGGAGCGAATTTATCCGGCGCTGGTGCGCGGTATTCTCGGAGAGATTTCGATGCCGTGGTCATGGGAATACGATTGGCTCGCACGATGAGCGCCTGACGGCCACATTGCATGGCGTGAATCACCACCTCGTAATTTCCGTCGCGCTTTCCGTCGTGCTGGCCGCGGCACCCGCCGCGCTGTGGGCACAGGCCGCCCCCGCCGCCCCCACGCCCGCCGCGCTGGAGGCCGCCGCGCGGACGATCGTGCGCAGCGTACCGTACCCGACGTTCATCACGACCGATGCCAAGGGGCATCCGCAGGCGCGCACCGTGCAGCCGATGGCCCCCGATAGCGGCTGGGCGGTGTGGTTCGCGACCAATCCGCGCACCCGCAAGGTCAGGGAAATCGCCCGGCACCCGCACGTCGTGCTGCACTACTTCGATCCCGTCACGCAGAGCTATGTCGCCCTGGCCGGACGGGCGCGTGTCGTGCGCGATCGCCCCACCAAAGACGCCCATTGGAATTCGGCGTGGAGCAGCTTTTACCCCGATCGCGATACCAGCGTCGTGCTCATCGTCGTGCAGGCGGAGCGCCTGGAGATCGTGAGTGCCAAGCTCGGCGTGGAGGGCGACAAGGCCACGTGGCGGCCGCCTACGCTGCGCCTGCGGCCGGCGCGGGCAGTCCCGGCTCGGGCAGTCCCGGCGCGGCCTCCGAAGTAAAGCCGCGACGCTGCAGCACGACGGCTACCCCCGGACTCGCCATGCTTTCAGGGGACTCGTCCCACCGGTTAAACGCCTCCGCGCGTGTGGCACCGGCCTCGAGCAGCATGTTGGTGATCGCGATGTAGTCGGCGTCGGTGCCTTCCCGCGAGTGCATCGAACCGTGCGAGGCCCAGGCGATGGGTGAACTGCCGTATTCACGATCGCGCACGTTCACGGGCGCCCCGTGGTCCAGCAGTAGACGCACGAGCGCCGGTCGACCGTGCCAAGCGGCCCAATGCAGCGCGGTGCCGCCCCATTCGCCCTCGTCGGTTACGGGCCAGCCGAGGCGCAGCATGAGGCCTACGCTGGCTTCGCGGTTGCGGTCTACCGCTGCGTGCAATGCCTGTCGGTCGGCGAGGGCGAGACGAGCGATCAGGTCGGGGTTGGCGCCGAGGAGCGCGCGGACCTCGCCTTCATTGGCCACCGCGCAGGCGCCGAGAAGGCGGTCGTTGTCGTCGAGTCGCGCAGTGTCGGCGCCGCTGGCGGCCAAAAAGTCGGCAACCTCGGTATTGCCCGTGCGTACGGCCAGCGCGTACGGCGTTCGACCGTCAGCACGCGGTGCGTCAATCACCGCACGATGCTCGATGAACAGACGCACGGCGCCAACGGAGCGGCCCACGGCAAGTCGATGCAGCGGCATTTCGCCAACGCCCGGTCGCTGCTCGCCCGTGGCCTGGTCGCGCGACGTGACGAGGCTGGGCACATTGGGGTCGGCACCATGCTCGAGCAGCCACCGCATGCCACGCGTGACGATGTCGATGCGTGCATGCGGTTCGCTGTATGCCGAGAGGAAGTAGAGCGGCGTGTTGCCCCACTCGGCGTGCGCGTCACTGAGGTTTGCCCCGTGGGCCAGTAGCAGGTCGAGGCAGTCGCGGTGATCATGCTCGGCGGCGTGAAACACACTTTCGCCATCGTTGGGATCGGCTCCGCGCTCCAATAGCAGGCGGGCGGCCGGCACATTGTTCGACACGCAGGCGAAGTACAGCGCCGAAATGCGCGCCCTCGGATCGTGTGGCATCTGGACAAACGCATTGGCGCCGGCACCGGCGTCGAGCAATACGCGCACCACGTCGGCGCGCGCGCTGTCAGAGACGCCCAGCATCGTTTTCAGTTGGCCGGTGGCCGCGAAGATGATCGGCTCGATACCATCCGGCTGCGTCGGCGTCGTGGCGGCACCGTGGTCCGCGGCGAGGAAAGCACGCAATGCCTCGACATTGCCGACCGCCGCCGCGGTGTGCGCGCTGAACGTCGCAATCTCGGGGTGCGCGTCGAGCAGCGCTTTCGCGCGCTCATGCTGATCCTCGCGCAGCGCGACGAAGAAGGCCGCCGCCAACGCGGACGGTGATGCCGATGGTGATGCTTCGATGGGCACGGATTTCCTCGAACGGATGCGCGGTGGGCCGAAAATGTATAGAGTTGAGCAGCACGCTGCTCCCTCCTTCCTCCCGGCCCACCCATGAAACTCCTGCTTCCGGCGCTCGCGCTGTCCGCGCTCTTCAGTGCGCCACTCGCGTCTCCGCTCTCCGCGCAAGCCGGTGCCCGTCGCGCCGCCCCCAGCACGCGCGCTATTTCCGAAGTGTCACTCACGCTGGTCGATACCGCGGCGCAACGCGCGGCCGGTAAGGCGGCCGTGATGCGCATCGATTACGGACAGCCGCACCTGCGCGGCCGTCGTATCAACACCGACAGCCTTGTGCCGTTCGGCACGGTGTGGCGTCTCGGTGCGAACGGCGCCACCCTGTTCACGACCGATGTTGATCTGACGATCGGTGGCAAGGATGTGCCGAAGGGACGTTACATCGCACAGCTGCTGCCCGTACGTACGGGCTGGACCTTGATCCTGCAGGCTGAGACTACGGGTGCGGCGTCGGTGAATCCAACGGCGTATGATGCGAAGAAAGACGTCGCGCGCATCGATCTGCGTCAGAGCGCGATCGCAACGCCGCTGGAGAGCCTGTCCATCTGGCTGGTGCCGTCGACCGCACCCGGTGCACAGCGCGGTGAGCTGCGCATCGGGTGGGACACGGTCATGCTGACCACCGAGTGGGTGGTGCGGTAAGCGCGATTACTTCGACGCGGGCTTCAGACGTCGGCTGGGCACGGTGTACATGTAGCCGGTGTACTGCATCTCTTCCCACGTCTGATCGCCCCACTTCACATCTTTGTTGGCGTCAGGATTGTGCTTATTCGTGGCGGAGTTGTCGTACCACGCTGTCGAAACGAGCTTGCCGCCGGCCGGGATGTCGATGGGGTTCTTGAAGAAGTAGTACGTCTGCCAGTTGAAGTCGTAACGCGGCACATCCAGCACAAGCTGCGATGTGCCGTCCGGCTTTTCGAGCGTGTACTTCCATCTCGTACCTCGCAGATGCGTGTGCGGCAGCAGCCCCCAGAGCTTGATCGGTTCCGTGGGCTCGAGGTCGGCCGTGACGGCGATGTCCTTCTGGCCGGCAGGTAGCGTGAAGGCGCCGTTGATGTACGCGCCCATGCGCATCTCCTCGTCCGGCATTCCCGGGGCAAAGCGGAAGCCGACGCTGGTGCGATCCTTCATCTCGTGTCCGTGCGCGGTGTAGTGCATCTGGAACGTGAGCACGGTGCCGGCGCGCACGCGTAGCGCGGTGCCGGCAGGGAGCGTCATGACATTCGTGCCGGGTGCCGTGCTGCCGATGAGCACTCCCAGCTGGCGCGGCGGGCCGTGACGCAAATCCTGGCGCGGCGGATCCTCCGGCGAATCGTACTGCGGCTTCCGCACGAAGAGCGGGCGCGGTGCCGGCGTACCCGCCGGACGCGGCGCCGCGGGAGCTGCGTTCGGATTCGCCGGCACCTTCGCGTACACCAGCACGTGGTGCACGACTTCGCGGGCGCCCGGCATGAACTCGATCGCCGACACCCACTTGTCTTCGGTGAAGTTGGTGGGGATCTCGAAGTACTGGTACTCGACGGTGCCTGACGCCGGCACGGTAAAATCCTCCGGCATCGTGACGATCGCGTCGGGGGTGCCGATTTCCCATCCGGTGGCGTAGATCGGCTTCGCCGGCGCCTTCTTCTCGTCGCCCTTCTTCGCACCGGCGTCGATCCAACGCATCACCGTCGACTTCTCGAGGTCGGACAACCGGCGATCGTTGCTGAACGTGCCGTGTGGTCCTTCGGCGTGCCACGGCGGCATGAAGCCCGACCGCACGGCGTCGCGAATGTCGTCGACATTCGCCTTGGCGCTGTCGTAGTCCACGAGCGAAAACGGACCGAGTCCGCCGGGGCGATGGCAGGTCGTGCAGTTCTTGTACAGGATCGGGGCCACGTCTTTGGTGAACGTAGGGGCCGTGTCCTGCGCGATCAGGGGCTCGCGATAGCGTGCGGTGGCGATGCAGACGAGGGCCACGCCCGCCAGCGCGCTGAAACGGGCGAGACGGCCGCGGGCGCGGCCAACGAGATCACGTGGTGCCATGAGCGGTACTCTCCGGAAGGCAAGCCGATGCTCAGATGACGTGGGCTGTCACCTGTGCTCGGCAGAAGCTACCCGAATTCGCGCTGCGCGACAGCGAGCTCAACCATGACCGGCGTCCGCTCAGCGCACCACCGCTACCGCCACCGTACTCCCCCTCTCAAGCTGACGCACCCACGTGATCACGGCACCGCCCGACGACGCGGCCAGCGACGGATACCACTGCCCCGGTCCGGCGTCGGGGGCGGCCACCGGCGTGAAGCTGACAGCGCCACTCGCGCTTACTGTCGCGCGGGCGAGTCCCAGACGGCGGGTGCCGTCGACCACCTCATCCCACGCCACCAGCGATGTGCCGTTGGGCAGCATCACGATTTGCGGGTGCGACGCCGGTCCGCGCGTGGGCACGCGCGTGCGCGCACTGAACGCCTTGCCGTCGCGTGACACGGCGTAGTAGATCGACAATGCCATCGCGTCCTTCGCCGTGGCGTTCCTGCCCTCGCTGGCCGTGGGCCACACCACATGTGCACGCTTGGTGGCGTCGATGGCGAGCGCGGGTCCGTTGTCGGGGCAGCCATCGAGCTTCCAGTGATCGTCGCTCACCCGCACTGGGGTCGCGAAGGTACGACCACGATTGGTCGACAGGGTAAACGCGATGTCGCGCTCACCACTCGGATATACGTGACGCCATGCCGCGTACACGGCATCGCCCGACACGGCCATCGCCGTCTTGCAGCAATAGCACACGCTGCGGGCAACGGAGAGCGCACGGGTGCTTCCCAACGAGATGAACATGAGCTGCGAAAGCGCCGCGCGCTCGGTGGGATCGCCCTTGGGCATCGCCATCGGCGCCGCGGTCGCACCAGTCGAGCCACTCGCTGCGGCCGTGCTATGCTGATGCGCGGCATCGGCCGCGATGAGGTCGCGATGGTCGAGCCACAGCACCGAAATGCGACCGGTGGCGTCTACGGCCACCGACTGCCAGCCGCGCGAGCCCTCGCGGTCGCTGCCGGGCACGGGCGTACTCGCCGAGAACGTGCGGCCGCCGTCGAGCGACCGCGCACTGAGCAGCTTCCACGTCGTGCCGGCCTTCGCGGTCCACACGATCACAATCTCTGGCGTGGTACCACGACGCGGCACCAGCGCCACCCGCGGCGGCTCTTCTCCGCTTACCCGCGCTTCGCCGGCCACGCGATTCACTTGCACGGGCAGGCCGAAGGTCGTGCCACCATTGGTGCTGGTGGCG
This sequence comes from Gemmatimonas sp., assembly GCF_031426495.1. NCBI lineage: Bacteria > Pseudomonadati > Gemmatimonadota > Gemmatimonadia > Gemmatimonadales > Gemmatimonadaceae > Gemmatimonas > Gemmatimonas sp. Next base: position 64,453 of record NZ_JANPLK010000084.1, read on the forward strand.
ACGAAGATGTCCATTGATGAAATCGTCGCGGCCGAAAACGCGACGGCCACGAACACCCCGTGGGCGGCAACCGTGGGGTTGGCGCCGGTGCGTTCGGCAACCGCGAGCGTCGCGATGGGCGACTGCGCCGACAACGCGGTGCTGGAGAGCAGTACCGCACCCATCAGGGTGACGTGAACGGTTCGAAGCGCGCGCATGGCCCGTGGAGCAAGAGGTCGGGTGATGAGCGGCATCTACGACGCCAACGCGCGCCTTACGGCGGCGGCCAGAGTCGTATCGCCACGTCGGAACGCGCCGATCATGCGAAAGCGAATCACACCGGCGCGATCGATCACGAACGTCTCCGGCACGCCGACGGTGAGAAACTTGAGGGAGAACTGATGGTCCGGATCGAGCCAGATCGGGTAGGTCATCCCCTGTTCCGTGGCGAAGTCGCGCACGTCGCCACCCATGCCGGCGGCGTCGATACTCACGCCGATCGTCTTAAGTCCCTGCGCGCCGTACTCGCGATGCAGCGCTTCCAGTTGTGGGATCTCCTCCCGACAGGGAATGCACCACGTGGCCCACACGTTTAGCACCACGACGCTGCCGGAGAGCGAGGCCAGGGCAACCGGCTCGCCCTCCAGCGTCATCGCGGTGAAGGCCGGCGCCGGGGCGCCGAGTGCGGGCGCCCTCGGGGTGGCACTGCGTTCGCACGCCGAGAGCGATACACCGGCCAAGAGCGCAAACAGTCCCGCGCGTACGAAGCTCGTCATGAGGTCAGGATCAGAAAGTGTATTTCAGGCTGCTCGAATACGTGCGCTGCGGGAACGGATGAAACAGGAAGTACTTCCGATTCAGCAGGTTGTCCGCGCCGAGCGACGCCGACACGTGACTGCCGAAACGATAGTTCACGTGCGCGTCGGCCACGAACCAGGCGCTGAATCCCTGATACACGTTGGGGTTCAGGTCGGCATTGTCGAGCGTGGTCCACACGGCGTCACTGTAGCGCCCGCCCAGCGAGATGGCGAGTTTCGGCACGGGGCGATAGGTCGCCACAAAGTTAGCGCGCCACTCGGGAATGTTCGGGAGCTGCTTCCCGATGGCCGCGTTGGCCGGCGCCGTGGCGCTGGCGCGCCCTGAGGTCTTCAGCGTGCGGGCATCCAGGTACGTCGCGCTGCCCGACAGTTCGAGACCCGGGATCAGGACGTCGTGCTCGGACACCACCAGCTCGGCGCCGCGCGCCCGCACGTGATCGACATTGGAGATGAACGAGTAGAACGTCTGTGATCCCGGCACCAGCGGCTGGAACTGCGAGATGATGGCGTCGCGCACATCATCGTGGAATAGCGCGAGCTGCACGCGACTGCGTGCGAACGCGCGCTCGATCCGCACTTCACTGGCCAGCACGTTGTCCGGCTTGAGATTCGGATCGGGTGACGTGAATGTCACGCCGGTGGTCACCAGCTGATACAGCTCGGCCGCCGTCGCAAACCGATACGCCTTGGCGACCGACGCGGTGAGCGTCCAAGCGGGTGACACATTCCACGCCAGCGAGGCCTTGGGCGAGAAGCGCGAGGCATCGACCTCGGGCTGCGTCACACGCGTGCTGCCGTTCACGTTCAAGCCGTCGAAGGCGTGCCATTGCTCGTAGCGTCCACCGACGGTGAGCCGCAGTTGCTGGGTGATGCGCCACTGATCCTGCACCCACAGCGCGGCCGTACGCGTCTTGCCATCACTCTGCGATGCCACGGTGGTGGTCACCGGGTCAGACACCCGCCAATTCGCGGTGTTGTACGTGGGGTTGGAGAGCGTGTACTGATCCACGTGCGCCCCGAACGTCACCGTGTGGGCAGCGAGTGCACCGCCCCTGTGCCAGGCGGCCTTCACGTCGGCGGTGCGCCAACCGGTGCCCGAGAGTACGGCCACGCGACCGGCGTCGCCGAACGTCGGCGCCGCGGACGACGCCGACGTGGAGAAGCGCTGGCGGTCGGTGTCCATGGTGTAGCTCGTGCCCACCACCTCGAAGTCCCAATTCTTTCTGGTGTCGGTGCGCAGCGAAATGCTCTGTGCGTTGTGCTGCTGCAGCAGTCCGTAGTTGCCGCTCGCAAAGCCGGCCAGCCCGGCGTAGCTCGAGGCACCGGCGCGCGTGAGATACGACTCCACGCCCGCGTTGGCATCGTTCTGCCAGAAACCATACGTGTAGGCGGCGCGCACCGTGGGCGTGAGGTCGTATGCGAGTTTGATCTTCGCATTCGTCATCTGCGTGTGCAGCAAGCCCGTCGCGCCCAACACATTGGCGGCGCCGTTGAGTTTGTTGGTGGCCGCGAATCCACCGGTCGTATTCGCCGGAAACGTGGCGCCGGTGACATACGTGAGCGGCTGCCCTTTGCTGTCCTGGTAGTTGCCGCTGAGCGACACGGTCAGCTTGCCGAAGCGGTTTGCCACACGGGCCGACGTCTGCGACGTGCCGTACGTGGTGGTGGTGCCGTACAGATCGAACGGCATCAGCGATTGCGATTGCGAGATGGAGCCCTCGAACTTCTCGGGCAGTCGCGTGGTGATCTCCATGACCGCGCCCATCGAGTTCCCGGGATACGCCGCCGAGAACGGGCCGTACATCATGTCCACGCGTTCGATCTCTTCAGGCGCCACCAGACCCCACCGTGGACCGCCGATGGTGTTGTTGTTGGCGATCAATGCCGACAGTGGCACACCGTCGGCGAACACGAGGCTGCGCGCGCTCGAGCTGACGCCCCACACACGGGTGCCCATCACGGCCTGCGTGTCCCCGTTGTTGCGCTTCCGGATGAACACGCTGGGCAGGTATTTCACCGCGTCCGGGGCGTCCATCAGGTTCACGGTTTCTTCGACGCGCTTGGCGGTCACACTGGCGCTCACCGGCATGGTAAGACGGGTGAGCGCGGGGCGCGTGTCGCGATCGGCCGTCACGCGGAGGCCGCCGAGAGTGGTCACGGTGTCGCGACCGGTGGAATCTTTACCGATGGGCTTGGTGGGCTGCGTCTGCGCACGGGCGGTGCCGGCGACCAGGAGGGCGCCGAGCAGGGTCACGAGCTTCATAAACGTGGTCGGGATAGGAGTACGGGCGCTCTCCCCCCGCTCACACCGGCCCCGCGCAACGCCGGATGGCGCAACGCAGGGGCGGGAGCAGTCAGGAAATACGCGAGAGGGGCGACGCGCACGTGAAATGCTTCACGCGGCGTCGATGTCGGCAGGGACCAGCAGGTGCGGCGAGGCCGGAAAGGGCCCTAGGCGCGCACCGTGGGTGGTGGGCCGTTCGCAAACGGCAGCGCGTGGGCCGGGCGCAGTGGCACGCGCGAGAGCACGACGGCGGCCTGCACGCTCGCCAGGTGCGAGAGGAACGCCTCGATCGTGACATCCACGCGGGCCGCGACTGTCGCCGTCATGGTAGAGCACTGGCCGAGGCAGGTGCAGCACGGGTGTGAGTCGTGCTCGGGCTCGGCGGTCTCTGCGGAAGCGGACGCGACATGATCGCGGTGCGTCATGTGCTCCACCGGAGCCGTCGTGGCGGCGGTCACGGCAGGCATCCCCGAATGCATCGCGCAGGCAAAGAATCCGGCTGGCTCGATCAGCGCAGTCGAGAACCAGACCGCCCAGAGGCTGATCAGGACCCGGTACCAGATGGGATGCCGCATGCGTAATTAACGGTAGTTCACGCTGGCGAACTGGGGAAGAGTGGGTGGATGGCCCCGTTCATTCCATAACGTTGGAGTCGCTCACGACTATGCGTGGTACACCAGGCAGTCCCTTCCTGACGCATCTCGAGCTGCGCGAGGAGCGCATCCAGCCTGGTGTGCATCCGTTCGAGATCCCGCTGCTGCAACACCCTCTGTCGCTCGAGTTTACCACGCCGGTGACGTTCCTGGTTGGTGAGAACGGGTCAGGGAAATCCACGCTGCTGGAGGCGCTGGCATGGAGCGTAGGCTTTGGCGCGCAGGGCGGCAATCGGGATCATCAGTTCGCCGAGGAGGCGGATGGGTACGAGCTGGGTCGAGCCCTTCGCTTAGGCTGGCGGCAGCGCACGACCGAAGGGTTCTTCATGCGCGCCGAAACCTTCTTCAACTTCGCGAGCACACTGGAGTCGTTGGACAGCAACTTTGCGCGCTACGGCGGCGAGTCGTTGCACCGCAAGTCGCATGGGGAAGCGTTTCTGTCGCTGTTCGAACATCGCTTCGACGACGGACTGTTCCTGCTCGACGAACCCGAGGCTGCGTTGTCGCCGCAACGCCAACTGGCGTTTCTGCAGATCCTCCATCAGCTCACCGTCACGCGCGAAGCACAGTTCGTGATCGCGACGCATTCGCCGATGCTACTCGCCTTTCCCGGCGCCACCGTGTTCAGTCTCGACGATGGTTCGATCGAGCAGGTCGATTATCGCGACACCGACCATTTCCGCGTAACGCGGGATTTCCTGGCCGCGCCGGAGCGTTTCTTCCGCTATCTGTTTGAGGACTGAATCGGGCGGTAGTATTGCCCGATGACTGATCTCTCTCGTCGTGATCTGCTGGCTGGCGCCGCTGGATTCCTCGGCGGTGCCGCCCTTGCTGGACTTCCGCTCGCCGTCGAAGGTCAAGGCGGCGCGCCCTCGATCCCGCCGGCGCCGCTCGTGCCACCCCCACCGCGTCCGGTGGCGCCGCTCGACGCCACGAAGATGCCCGGCGCGCCGACAGCAGCGCTGGGGGCGCGATCCGAGTACTTCGCCCCCACACGCATCCCCAACGGCACGCCCGTGGGGAGTTCGCGAACGCCGCTGCAGGATCTCACCGGCACCATGACGCCGAGCGATCTGCACTTCGAGCGACACCACGCCGGGATTCCCACGATCGACCCCGAGCGGCACACGCTCACGATACACGGGCTGGTGGATCGTCCGATGTCGTTCACCGTGGCGGACATCAAGCGCTTCCCGCAGATCACGCGCACCTATTTCATCGAGTGCTCGGGCAACGGCGGTGCTGGCTATCGCGACCCGAAGCCGGACACCACGCCGCAGCCGCTGGCTGGCCTGTTCAGCACGTCGGAGTGGACGGGCGTCCCGCTGGCCACATTGTTTCGCGAAGTCGGCGTGAAGCCCGATGCCACCTGGTTTCTGGCCGAAGGCGGCGACTCCTGCAAGCTGGCGCGCTCGATTCCGATCGCCAAAGCGTGGGATGACGCCATGATCGTGTGGGCGCAGAATGGCGAACCGATGCGTCCGGCGCAGGGCTACCCGATGCGCTTGCTGCTACCGGGTTTCGAAGGGAACAGCAACGTGAAATGGCTCCGGCGGCTCGAACTGGGCACGCAGCCCTGGATGACGCGCTGGGAGACATCGAAGTACACCGATCCGATGCCTGACGGCACGGCGCGCATCTTCACGTTCGAGATCGATGCCAAGTCGGTGATCACGTCACCCTGTTATCCAAACATGATCACCGCGCGCGGCTGGCACAGTGTGAACGGGCTCGCCTGGAGCGGGCGCGGTCGCATCACGCGGGTGGAGGTGAGCATCGACGGCGGCACATCATGGCACGACGCCGACCTGCTGAACACGCCGCAGCCCAAGTCGACGGTGCGCTTTCAGTACATGTGGAACTGGCAAGGCAGCGAGGCAACGCTGTTGAGTCGCGCCACCGACAGTGCCGGCTACGTGCAGCCGACACGCACCGCGATGGTCGCCGAGCGCGGCGAGTACACCGACTATCACTACAATCAGATCATCGGCTGGAAGGTCGATCGGACTGGTGCCGTCACCTTCCACGGGGAGACCTGATGATGCGTATTGCATCAGCACTGGCGACGGTGGCCTGTCTCGCGGCCTGTCGCGCCGGATCGAACGCCTCCAGCGACGCTACCAATGCGTCCTTCGCGTCATACGATGCCGGCGCGGTGCCGGGCGGGCCGGGCGCGAAGGCGTCGTACGGGCTGGGTCACGCCGCCGCCGATTCGGCGATCGCGGCCATGAATCAGGATATCGGCCAGGATGGCGCGGAGCTTCCCGCCGGGAGCGGGACGGTAGCCCGCGGCGTCGTCGTGTACGCGGCACAGTGTTCGCAGTGTCATGGGGCCAAGGGAGAAGGTCTACCAACCTTTCCCAAGTTGGTGGGGCGCGATTCGGCCGGCGCTCCAAAGCCGGAGTTCCAGTTTGCCACCACGAACAAGACCAAGACGATCGGCAACTACTGGCCGCATGCGACCACGCTGTTCGACTACATCAAACGCGCGATGCCCTTTGCCACGCCAGGCTCGATGACCGACGACGACGTGTATGCCGTCACCGCGTACCTGCTGTCGGCGAATGCCATCATTCCCGACACGACCACGCTCGATGCCGCGAGGCTTCGCGCCGTCCGCATGCCGGCGCGCGATCATTTCGTACCGGATAACCGCAAACCGGCTGCCACCGCCAGATAGTGAAACCTCGCGTCACGCGCGCTCCCGCCCACGCCGTTTCTCATCACAAGCGGGGGATCACCGCGCGCTTTGCCGCGATGCGACTGGCCGGGGCCAGTGCGTTGGCCTCGGTGCTGGCGGTGCTGGGGCCGGGCTTGCTGGCGGGGCTCAGCGATGACGATCCGGCGGGCATCACGACGTACTCGATCCTGGGCACGGAGCATGGCTATCGGCTGCTCTGGATCATTCCCGCGTCCACGATCCTGCTGGTGCAGTTCCATCTGGTGGCGGTCCGCATCGGTGCAGCCACGGGGAAAGGCTTCGTGGCGGTGGTGCGGGAGCGCTGGGGCCGTCACTGGGGCTATGCGGCGGTGCTCGGCCTTCTGTTCGCCAACTTCGGCACGATCTGCGCCGAGTACGCCGGCGTGGCCGCCGCCGGTTCGCTGATTGGACTTCCCCCGTGGCTGAGCGCGATCGCGGCCGGGACGCTGATCACGTTGGTGGTCGTGCTCGGATCCTTCGCCCGCGTGGAGAAAGTGCTGCTGGCGATATCGGCCACCCTCGCCCTGTACATCGTAGACGGCATCCTGGCGGGGCCGGTGTGGTCCGAGGTCGCGTACGGATCGGTCGTGCCTCGTATGCCGCTGAATCAAGCGGGATGGATCGCGTTGGCGGCGTCGTTGGGCACCACGCTGGCGCCATGGGGACTGGCGTTCATCCAGTCGTACGCGGTGGACAAGAAGATCACCATGACCTCGCTGCGATGGGAACGGGTGGACGTCGTGGTGGGATCGCTGCTCACCGGCATCGTCGGGCTCGCCATCGCCGTGGCGTGCGCCGCCACGCTACACCAGGCCGGCGTGCACATCGTGGATGCCGGCGACGCGGCGGCGGCCCTGCGTCCGCTGGCTGGATCGTTTGCGACGCTCTTTTTCGGCGTCGGGCTGCTGGGGTCGTCCCTGTTGGCGGCGGCCATCGTGCCGATTGCGACGTCCTACTCGATCGCCGAAGGGGTCGGCGAGCCAGCCTCGCTGGATCTGGACTCCAAGCATTTCCATTGGTTCTATGCCGCCTTCGTCGGGCTCACGGTCGCCGGCGTCAGTGTGGTCGCCATACCGGGTCTTCCGCTCATTCCGCTGATCTACAGCAGTCAGGTGTTGAACGCGGCGATGTTGCCGCTGCACATCGCCGCCTTGCTGCTGTTGGCGGGGAATGCTGACATTATGGGAGACGCGCGTTCGTCATCCGGCGCCCGCCTGCTGGGCTGGATCAGTTTCGCGCTCGTGCTGGCCTGTCTCGCCGGCATGGTGTGGAGTTGGATCAGCTAGCCAGTCTCCATACCACCTTGTCCATCGTCTCATGTCCACATCACATCGTGTCGTCCGCGCGGCAGCCGTCATGGCTGGCCTGTCGTTGTTCGCGATGAGCGCGGCGGCGCAGGAGGCGCCAAAGCGTCCGTACGAGTTCGCTGGTGACTTCTCGCTCGCCGCCAGTCAGGGCAATCAACAGGTTACCACGATCGCGCTTGGTCAGCGATACACCTACACGTTCGCGCACTGGAAGTTCTCGCAGAGCGCCGCCGCGCTGCGCGGCACGGCCAATGGCGTGCGGAACGCCGAACTGTATCAGCTCGCGCTGCGTAGCGACTACGACCTTACCAAGAAGCTCACGGCCTACGTGAGTGCCTCCGGATTGCGCAATACGCCGGCCGGACTCAACAGCCAGGTGCAAGAAGGCGTCGGACTCGGCTATCAGTTCATCGACACCGAACGCGACAAGCTGCAGCTCTCCCTCGGTGTCGGCGCGTTGCAACGCAGCTTTGTGGGTGACGCCGAATCACAGAGTGACTTCGTGGGGAATGCCAGTGGCAACTATCGCCACGCGTTCTCGAAGGCGGCGTACCTCGAACAGACCGCCACGTTCACGCCGAACTTCACCACGAGTGATGCGTGGCTGCTGACCGCCAAGTCGGCCGTTGTCGCGCCGTTGTCGGCGCGCTTCGGCATCAAGGTGGGATATCTCGTGAACTTCAACAACGCGCCGCCGTTGCTGCCGCCGGTACGAGGCGTGGTGCAGACGGTCCGTTTCAAGAAGTTCGATGGCTTGCTCACGACCGGCGTCCAGTTCACGTACTGATGCATCCCACGATCGATCGCACGATCGGCAATACTCCGCTGGTGCGACTGCAGCGCATTCCCGGTGCCCACCTCGCTGCGCGCGGTACCGTCATTCTGGGAAAGCTCGAGGGCAACAATCCGGGCGGTTCGGTGAAGGACCGCCCGGTGCTGTCGATGATCCGTGGCGCCGAGGCGCGCGGCGAGATTCATCCCGGCGACCGGCTCATCGAAGCCACCAGCGGCAACACCGGCATCGCGATGGCCATGATCGCCGCGATGACCGGCTATCGCATGACGCTCATTATGCCCGACAACCTCAGCGCCGAGCGTCGCGCCAGCATGCGGGCCTACGGCGCCGAGTTGATCCTCACGCCGGCCGCGCAGGGCGGCATGGAGTACGCGCGCGACCTCGCCATGACCATGCAGGCGAACGGTGAAGGACGCGTACTCGATCAGTTCGCGAACCCCGATAATCCTCGTGCGCACTACGAGACCACGGGGCCGGAGATCTGGCGCGATACGCAGGGCGGCATCACGCACTTCGTGAGTGCGATGGGCACCACGGGCACGATCATGGGCGTGTCACGGTTTCTACGCGAGCAGCAGGCGGGCGTGACCATCGTTGGCGCGCAGCCGTCCGAAGGCTCGCAGATCGCTGGCATTCGTAAGTGGTCGCCGGCGTATCAGCCGAAGATCTATCAGCCGGCCGAAGTCGATCGCATCGAGCAGGTGTCGCAAGCCGAGGCGGAGGAGATGGCGCGTCGATTGGCTGCGGAGGAGGGGATCTTTTGCGGCCCATCGGCGGCCGGCGCGTGCGTGATCGCCTTGCGCGTGGCCGCCGAAGTAGAGAACGCCACCATCGTGTTCATCGTGTGCGATCGCGGTGACCGGTATTTGAGCACGGGGTTGTTTCCGGGGTAGGCTACGCGCCCGGCGTGACCCGCCAGATCTCGCCACCGTCGGTCGCCACGTATAGCGAACCGTCGGAGCCCATCGTGAGCGCACGGTATCGCGTACCGGGTAGGTCCGCGCTCACGCGACCGGTGGCGAGCCCCGCGCTGTCGATGGTGAGAATATCGAGGCGCTGGCCGGCCATGACGCCCACGGCCAGCGCACCGTTCCAACCGCGCCACGCGGCGCCGGTGAGAAATACCAGCGGGCCCATGCCCTGCGATGAGCCGCTGTTCGACCACGCCGGGCGCAGCGCGTTGGGGAAGCGCATGAGGTCCGTCATGGGCATCGTGCTCGCATTGCCGGCGTAGCCGCAGTAGCCGTCGGCGCAACTCAGTGCGGGCCGGTTCTGTGGATCCCACCCGCCATTGCCACCGGCCAACAGCGGCGTGACTTCGTCGCTGTGATTCGGACCATGCTCGGCGATGAACGGTTGTCCCGTGCCCGGACGGAACGTGATGCCCTGCACGTTGCGATGACCGTAAGTGAAAACGCGCGCGTCGAAGCCGGCCGGGGCGTTGTTGCCCGGCGCCGCGGAACCGCTGGTCGTAATGCGCAACACCTTGCCGCCCAGCACGGTTGGGCTTTGCGGAATGGTGCCATTGTGATTGTCGCCGGTGGTCACGTACAGAAAACCGTCGGGACCGAAGCGCAGCCGTCCGCCGCTGTGCGAGCCGGCGCCGCCATGCGCGTTGCCCGCATTCTTGAACGCGATATCGGTGACGATATCGGTCCGATTGCTCGCACTGCGTTGGTCGGCGCCGAGCACGAGACGCACCACGCGATTCGTGCGCGGTGTCGTCGCGCTCGACGTCATGTACACGTACACCGCGCGATTCGTCGCAAAGGCCGGGTCGAGCGCGATGCCGTGCACGCCACTCTGGCCTTGGCAGAGCAGATCGGCCGCGACCAGCGACGAGCCGGCGGTGCCGAACAATCGTGTCACCGAGCCGTCGGTGTGTCGCACCGAGAGTCCACGGCAGCGCTCGGTGAAAAGCATCGCGCCATCACTGGCGAAGGCGATGTCCCACGGATTGCTCAGACTCGAGAGCACGACCGTGCGCGTGAGCGTGGGCGTGGCACTGCTTGGTTGGTCTGGCAGCGTGGGCTGCTGCTGGGGCTCGCCGGCCGGACGGGAGCAGGCCGATCCGACGACCACAAGAGCGATGGCGGTGGCGATCACGCGAAGCGGAATGGTCAACATCCGCTCTACTACTCCCGGATCGCGCGGAAGGTTGCCGAGCCCGCGGTTTGGTGTTCACCTTCTCTCATTCCACTGGAGGAGAAACGCATGGCGGGATCGGTCAGCTGGGTGCTGGAATTGCAGGTGCAGCCGGGACGCTCGGACGAGCTTCGCACGCTGATGGAAGAGATGGTCTCGAGCACACACGCGCACGAGTCAGGCACACATGGCTACGAGTGGTACATGAGCGCCGACGGCAGCCAGTGCCATCTGTACGAGCGTTACGCCGATTCGGCCGCCGCATTGGTGCACTGTCAGACCTTCGGCGCGCGCTTCGCCGGGCGGTTCATGGCGCTGCTCACGCCCACACGGTGCACCGTGTACGGGTCGCCCGATGCGTCGGTACAGGACGCGCTGTCGGTGCTGCAGCCCACGTATCTGGGGCAGGCCGCCGGATTCCACCGCTGACTCAACGTGCCATGCGAATCGCCCGTACCACGCTCCTGCTCGGTGGGCTCATGACGTTGACCGCCACCGGTGACGCCCATGCGCAGTCGGCGGATGCGCGATCGACCGATGCCCTGGCCGTCCGCGCGGCCCGTGCGGCGCAGAACGCCGCGATCGCCGACGGTGATCTCGACGCGGTTATGTCGTTCTGGACCGAGGATGTCACGGTGCGCCGTGCCCTTGGCGCGCCAGTGGCCGGCCGCGCCGCTGCCCGTGCGGCGTTCGAGCCGACCGCCGGCGCCGCTGCATCCACGTCCGCATCTGCGTCCGCTCCGCGTATCGTGTATCGCCGCATCCCGAACGAGGTCGAGGTGAGCGCCCAGTGGCCGCTCGCCTTCGAAACGGGCGTGTGGGAAGGGCGGGCGGGATCTCGTGATGGCCCCGTCATCATCGGCGGCCGATTTTCCGCGCAGTGGGTGAAGCGCGACGGCCGATGGTTGATCCGCTCCGAGGTGTTCGTGGCACTCACCTGCACAGGGGCTGGCTGTTCGCTCGTGGCGGTGCCATAACTCAGGCATGCAACGACTCGCGATTCCCCTGCTCCTGGCCTTCGCGCCTGCGCTTCTGACGGCGCAGGGTACGCCGCCGCACAAAGCCGAGTATCGCGAGTTCGTGGTGTCGAACTTCACCACGGAGAGTGGCGTCACGTTGCCGCAAGCGCGGATCGTATACGGCACCTACGGGAAACTGAACGCGGCGCGCGACAACGTGGTGCTGCTGCCGTCGCACTACATGGCCAATCATCACGGCTACGAGTGGCTGATCGGCGACGGACTGGCGCTCGACACGACGAAGCTGTTTCTGGTGGCCACGGAGCTGTTCGGCAACGGTGCCTCATCGTCGCCCAGCAACACCCCGGAGCCGTTTCATGGTCCACGGTTTCCCGTGACCACGATTCGCGACAACGTGCTGATCGTGCATCGACTGCTCACCGAGCAGTTGGGTGTCACGCATCTGCGCGCGGTGATCGGATTTTCGATGGGCGCACAGCAAGCGTTTCAATGGGCGGTGAGTTATCCCGCCTTCGCTGATCGCATCGTGGCCACCTCGGGCACGGCGAAAACGTACGGCCACGGGATCATGCGCCTGGAAGGGCAGATCGCCGCGATCACCGCCGACCCGTCGTTCAACAACGGCGATTACGCCGCGCCGCCAAAAGCGGGACTCGAAGCGTTCGGCATGGTGTGGGCGGCGTGGCTGTATTCGCAGGAGTGGTGGCGCAAGGAGCTGTGGCGCGCGAGCGCGCGACCGGGCACGACCTTCGAACAATTTGTGCAGTCCTGGCGCTCGCGATTCTCGGCCGATGCCAACAACTACATCCTGCAGGCACGCACCTGGGAACGGCACGATGTGGGTACGACCCCGGGCTTCAACGGCGACACCGAGAAGGCGCTGCGGTCGATTACGGCGCCGCTGTTGTACATGCCGTCGGAAACCGACTTGTACTTCCCCGTCGCTGATGCGCGCTACGAAGCGCAGTTTATTTCGAAGGTGCAGCTGGTGCCGATTCCCTCGCTCTGGGGACATCCGGCCGGTGCCGGCGCGAATCCCGATGACAAGCGGTTCCTCAACGAGAAGATCGCCGCGTTTCTCGCCGCCGGCGACGTGCGCCGGGTCCGCTAGTGGCGAACAAGTTCCGCGTAGACTCTGAGGAGCTGCGTGCGCGGTTGCGCACGCTCTTCGGTAGCGAACTGCGGATCGATCGTGAGCTCGGACGTGGCGGTATGGCCGCGGTGTTTCTCGCCTTTGATCCAGGGCTGGAGCGGCAGGTCGCGGTCAAGCTGCTGCTACCCGATGTGTCGGTGCACGGCGACGTGGTGGAGCGGTTTCTGCGCGAGGCGCGCACGGTGGCGGCGTTGCAGCATCCCCATATCGTGTCTGTATACGGCGTGCGCAGTCGCGATGACGCGCATGCGATCCTGATGCAGTTTGTGGACGGTACCAGTCTCGATACAGTGGTGGCCGAACGGGGAGCACGGCCGCCGGCACAGGCGGCCCGCTTGTTATCGCAGGTGGCGGCGGGCTTGCAGCATGCGCACGATCGCGGCGTCGTGCATCGCGACGTAAAGCCGGCCAACGTGCTGGTGGATGATCAGGGCAATGCATACGTGTCGGACTTCGGCATCGCCCGTCGCAACGACGCTGCGATTGTGACCAAGACCGGCCTCGTGTTGGGCTCGTGGGATTACATGAGCCCCGAACAACGCGCGGGTGAGCGCGTAACGGCCGCCGCCGATCAGTACGCATTCGGCGTGATGGCGTTCGAGGTGTTCACCGGGCGGTTGCCGTTTCCGGGCACGCCGGCCGAAGTGATTCGCGGCCACATGGAGACGCCCGCGCCGTCGATGCGCGCGGTGGTGCCGGAGCTCACGCCGGCCATCGACGCATTGATCGCCCGCATGCTGGCCAAGGATCCGGCCGACCGCTGGCCATCGCTGGTCGAGGCGCGGCAGCGACTTGATGAACTGGCGGACGGTCGCACATCGGGCGGGTACGCTGTGGTGCCGCCAGCAGCGCGGGCCCTGACGACGCGGGCCGTCGCCATCGGCGTGGTGGTGCTGCTGCTGTCGGCGATCGCGGTGTGGGCGCTGGGGGCGTTCGGCTCGTAGCCGAGCGAGACGCGCCACCCGACGCATGTCAGGGAAACACTGGTTGCGAGGGCATGCACACCATCCCACTGTAACTGGTACTATGAATACCGGATTACGGCGGACTTTCGGTGCCTTCGCGGCGGTTGTCTCGCTGCTCGGTGCCGCGGCGGCGACGCTGGGTGGCACGCCCACGTCGGTGGTGCGGCGTTCGCGCTCGTTCGCTGCTGCCACGCGCGATCCCATCGCCCGGTTGCAGGCGCAGCTCGATGCGGGGCAGGTCACACTCGCCCATGACTCGCTGTTGGGCTACCTGCCCGCGTTGCTGAAAACGCTGAACATCCCCGTCTCGTCGCAGGGCCTCGTATTCTCGCGTACCAGCTTGCAGACCGACAAGATCACGCCGTGGTCGCCGCGCGCGATCTACTTCAATGACGACGTGTACATCGGGTATGTGCAGGAAAGCACATTCCTCGAGATTGCCGCCGTCGATCCGGTGCGCGGCGCGGTGTTCTACACACTCAGTCAGGAGCCGCGCGCCCGTCCCGTGTTTTCCCGCGAGACGACCACGTGCCTGATGTGCCATCAGTCACGCAACGCCACCGGCGGCGTGCCGGGGTTCATGGTGATTTCCACCATCGCCGACCGCTACGGCTATCCCGTGGTGGGGATGCATGACGGCAGCACGACCGACGCCACCCCACTCAAGCAGCGCTTCGCCGGTTGGTACGTGACCGGCTCGGCCGGCGCGCAGGGACATGCCGGCAACGTGTACTCCCCGAAACTGGCGCACGAGATCACCGACAAGCCGGCGTATCGCGCGCAGCTCGACATGAACGCTGAGAGCGCGCGCCCCGATCTTATCGCCAAGTTCGACCCGGCGCCGTATCTGTCGGCACAGAGCGACATCGTGGCACTGATGGTCCTCGTGCATCAGACCGTCGTGCATAATCTCATCACCGCCGTGCATGAAGCCGCTCCTGACGCCGTGTTCGAAGACTCGATGTCGCGGGTCAGCGGACGGGACACCACGTCACGCGCACAGCCCGGAGGTGGGCCCGCCGCGCGATTGCGCCGCGACGTGGAGAAGCTCGTGCGAGCGATGCTGTTCGTCGGCGAAGCACCGTTCAGTGGCACGGTAAAAGGCACCACGACGTACGCGCAGGACTTCCTGAAGACGGGGCCGCGCGACGCGAAGGGGCGGTCGTTGCGGGACTTCGATCTCGAGAAGCGGCTCTTCAAGTATCCGCTCAGCTTCCTGATCTACTCCGACAGCTTCAACGCGCTCCCCGATCTGGCGAAGGGTGAGGTGTATCGGCAGCTGCGTGCAATACTGATGAGCACCGACTCGAGCGCCGAGTTCGCGCAGCTTTCGACCAGCGATCGCGCGGCGATTCTGGAGATTCTCGCGGACACGAAGCCCGACTTCCCGCGCTAGTACACACGCCTTAGTGCGTGAGCCCGTACACCACGTAGTTCGTGGCGAACTTATACGCATCGTTGGAGAAGTTCACGGGGTACCAGCCTTCGCCCGACCACTCCATGTAGTCGCCGATGTCGTTGTTGTAGTTGATGATCACCTGCAGCCGCTTGCTCGGATCGTTGTCCTCGTAGATACCGAGATACTCGGCCTTGGCCAGCGGTGTGGCAGGATGGGTCATCCCGACCAGCGTCTTGATGTGAAAGAACGAATTGAAGATCGGATGCGACACGTCCATCGGCACGATGCGCGCATTCGGCAGCACCGACAGCATCGCCTTCTCGAACACATCCCACTGGCGGTCGAAGTAGAAATCGTCGACGATCAGAAAGCCGCCTTTCTGAATCCAGCGACGCAGCGCTTCGGCTTCCTGCGGCGTTGGAATCCAGTAGCCCGGCTCCGTGAGATACGCGACCGGGTAGTGATTGAGCGCGGGATCGTCGAGCACATGCACGTTGCTGGCTTTCTTGTGCAACCGCAGCGTGGAGAGATAGCCCAAGATCGTCATGAAGTTGCGCTCCATCTGCGGATAGTCCGCACTCCAGGCCATACGGTAGCCCTGGGTGTAGCGCAGTCGCACGAACGTGTAGCGCCCGTCGTACGGCACGTTCGGCTCGATCATGAAGCGTTGACGCTGCGATCAGTCGCTTGGTGGGAGTCCAACCATCTGCTCACTCAAGGTCCAGAGTCGCGCGGCGCGCGCTACGTGCTGTGCTTTGGCGGCCAACGGCTGCGGGAACGCAGCGCGGCCGTTCTGTCTGTTGCCCCAACTCCAATGCACCCCGCTCTGCGCGAACGCGTCGTCGGCCACAACCTGCGCGACGCGCTCACCCGAGAGCTCCTGCGTCACGTAGCCTTTGGTGATGTGCTTCTGGAACCAGGGAAAGATGCGCTGAAACGCCGGTGGTGTGTCGCGAAACAGGGCCGTATCGGCTACGCACCCCGGGTAGAGTGTGTTGAACACGATGCCCGTGCGCTCATGATACCGTCGATGCAGCTCGCGACTGATGATCATGTTGCACAGCTTGCTGTCCTTGTACGCCTTGCCCGGCTTGAACGGCTTGCCATCGATCATCGCCACCGGCACGCGGAACCCCTGCTCGAGCCCCTCGAGTTCGCCGAGATCCGCCGGCGCCGGAATCGGGACTTTTCCGCCAAACTCCTCCGCGTTCGCCGTGACCGTGCCCAGCGTGATCAACCGCGGTGAGGCGGCCTGCTGCAGCTTGTCCATCAGCAGGCGGCTCAGGAGAAAGTGCCCCAGGTGATTCGTCGCGACGCTCAGCTCATATCCTTCAAGCGACCGTGCCGGTTCCGAAAGACGCGGCTTGTAGACGGCGGCGTTGTTCACCAACGCATCAAGATCGCGTCCCGATGCCAGGAACTCGGCCACGAACGTGCGCACACTGTCCTGCACGCCAAGATCGAGGTGGCTCAGGGTAAACAGCGCTGGATTCAGGCCGAGCGAGCCGGCGACTCGTGAGGCCTTCGCGAGATCGCGGCACGCCATGACCACGTGCCAGCCGCGGTCGATCAGCGACTTGGTGGCATAGAGCCCGACACCCGAGGAGGCACCGGTGACGATAGCAGTTGGCACGAGAGGTACGCGGGAGGGAGAAGTCGCGCGATACGGACGTTGGTCCCCGCATCACCGGTTACATCGATCACCGAGGGAATCTGTTCCGATTCTAGTGTCGTGGCTACACTATCCGCATGTCATTTCGCTGCCTTCGCCGTACCCGCGTGCGGGCGACCATGGCGCTTGGTCTGACCTGCCTGACGGCATACGCCGTACGCGCTCACGCCACGCCGCAGGCCACCGCGCACTTCGGGCCGGGCGCACGGGTGTTGTTGGACGCGCACAACGCGTATCCCGAGCGGGGCCAGTGGAGTACGCGGATCGATGACGCGCTGGCCACCGGCCTGCCGATCGCGATCGAGCAAGACCTGCATTGGCGCGTGGCAGGCGGGAGCGCGCCGCACACCGTCGTGGCGCACGACGACGACGCGCTCGAGGGTGCCCCCACGCTCGACGCGCATTTCTTCGCCCGCATCCGACCCATCATGGAGCGCGCGCTGGCGGAGAACCGCCGCGACACGTGGCCGCTGATCACGCTCAATCTCGATTTCAAGGACAACACACCGGCGCATCTCGACGCCGTGTGGGCGCTGCTGGGCACGTACGAATCATGGCTGACGACGGCCCCGCGCACCGCCACGCCGGCACACGCTGAAGCGCTCGTTTCCGGGCCGCTGCTGGTGCTCGTGGGCTCAGACTCCGCGCAGCGACGGCGCTTTCACGATGACGTGCCCGTAGGGGCTACCTTGCGCGCCTTTGGCGCGATGCGCCCGGTGCCAGTGCCCGGAGCCACCAAAGCGTTGCGGGCGCGGCGCGCCATGCGCATGACGAGTGCAGCGCACATCAACGCCCACGCCGACAACTTCGCGCGCTGGGTGAACTTTCCGTGGAGCGTGATCGAGGCGGGCGGGCAGAAAACCGCCGGCGCGTGGGTGCCGGCCGATTCAGTACGGCTGCACGCGTTCGTGCAGCGCGCGCACGCGCAGGGATTTTGGATTCGCTTCTACACGCTCGACGGTTTTTCCGCCGCCGAGGATCGCGGCTTCACGACGTCGTATAACTTCGGGTCACGGGCGGCGGCCACGGTGCGGTGGCGCGCGTCCATCGCGAGCGGCGTCGACTTCGTGGCGACTGATCAGTACGCAGCGTTCACCGACCTCCGTCGCTCGCCATCGCGCACGCCCGACGGCGAAAGGTGACGCTATGCCGGCGTGATGTGCTTGAGCGTAATGTCGGCGAGTGATCGGGTGCCGCTCTGCTTCATCGCGACTTCGAATTCCTTGCGAAGCAGACCGAGTACGGCTTCCACGCCTTCCTGCCCGAAGGCGCCAAGGCCCCAGATGTAGGGACGGCCGATGCCGATGGACGTGGCGCCGAGTGCCATGGCCTTGAACACATCGGTGCCGCGGCGGAATCCGCCGTCGCAGATCACGGGGATGCGACGTTCGGTGCCGAGCAGGACCTCCGGCAGCGACGTGATGGTGGCGCGATGTGAGTTCTCGGCGCGACCGCCGTGATTCGACACGAACAATCCGTCTACGCCGTGCTTCACGGCGAGATCGGCATCTTCGGCGGTCACGATGCCCTTGATCAGCACCTTCATGCTGGTCGACTGCTTGAGGCGGTCGATGAACTCCCAGGTTGGCGTACCCACTTCCGGGATCGGCGTCGCCTTCTGGTAGCCCACGAGATTCGGCTTGCGTCGGTTGTCGCGATCGTCCACCCGTCCGCTCACGCCGGGGAGCGGTGCGCCGCCCAGATGGCACTTGGTGCAGGTCCGCGTGTCCTTGCGCGCCTCGCGGATCATCGTTTCGCGGTTACTACCCCCCAACAGGTCGACCGTGAAGGCGATCGCCGGTGCGCCCGCCTTCTCCACGCGCTTCACCATCTGCTTGGTAACCGCCCAGTCGGATTGGTGATACAGCTGAAACCAGACCGGTCCACCGCGGGCCTCGATCACGTCCTCGATAGACGTGGTGGCCACCGTGGAGAGCACCATGAGGTGATCTTTCGTCTTGGCCGCGCGAGCCGTGGCGATCTCGCCGAGCGGATGAAAGGCCTTCTGGCTGCCCAGCGGATTCACGACGATCGGCGTGGGGTACTTGGTGCCGAACCAGGAGACGCTGGTGTCGAGCCGGCTCACGTCAATGAGTCGGCGGGGGCGCATCGCCCAGCGATCGAAGCCCTGGCGATTGGCCTGAATGGTGGCGTCGTCGTCGGTGCCGGTCGCCAGATAGCCCCAATGCGCCACCGGAATGTTCTGCTTGGCGACGGGCTCGAAGTCGAAGACATCGAGTGCTTCGTCGGCGGTGCGGATCTGTTGCGCCAGCTGGAGGACCGTGTCGTCCAGGCGCGTTCGCGGTCCGTCGCCGGCCTGCAGTAGCCGGGAGAACACCGATTCGTCGAGACCGGCGGCAGCCAACAGCGGACTGCCCGCCAGAAACGTAAGGAAATGACGGCGAGAGGGGTCGATGGACATGCCCCAAATGGCACTCATCGCTCGCCGTTGTCCAGCGTCATAGATTGCCCGCATTCCCCCCACCCACCCGCAGCTCCCCCTCCTTTGCCTTTCCTTTCCGCGCTCCAGCGCCGCGTGATTCGTGAGTTCGTGAGGGTCATCGCCTCGGCCGTCGCCCTCTCACCCCTTGCCCCATTGGCTCACGCGCAGGTCACCACGCCGGTGCGTCTCGACGCCGCCGTGGCCGATTCGTTCGCCAAGGCGGCCCGCGCCCGACCACGGCCGTCTTTTAGCACGTTGCGGGTGACCACGGCGCCCACCATCGACGGCAAGCTCGATGAAGCCATGTGGTCGCAGGGTACGCCGATCCGCGACTTCGTGCAGCGCGAACTCAATGAGGGCGTCCCCGCCTCCGAACGCACGGAAGTGCGTCTGGCCACCGACGGCGTGAATCTCTACATCGGCGCGCGCATGTACGACCGCGAGCCGCAGCTGATCGTGCCCGGTGAAAAGATCCGCGACGTACAGCTGGCGAACAGCGATCACATCGCGTTCGTGTTCGACACGTATCACGATCACCAGAACGGTTTTGTGTTTGCCACCACACCGGCCGGCGTGGAGTACGACGGGCAGGTGATTCGCGAAGGCGAAGGCGGCGGGGCGCAGGTCGCGGGGCAGAATCGGATGCAGGCCGGCGGCATGGGCGGCTTCAACGTGAACTGGGACGCCAGCTGGACGGTCGCCACCACCGTCGACTCGCTCGGCTGGACGGCGGAGTTCCGAATCCCGTTCTCGACGCTGCGCTATCAGTCGGGTGCTGCCGAGCAGACGTGGGGCATGAATGTGTCGCGCAACATCCGTCGCAAGAACGAAGAGTTGTACTGGGCCTTCATTCCGCGGCAGTTCAACCTCTATCGCCTCTCCATCGCCGGGAATCTCGCCAACCTCACACTGCCGGTGCGTCGCATTCGTACGGTCACGCCGTATGTGCTAGCGTCGTCGCAGGAGCGCTGGACCAGCGGCGTCAAGCAGGACGCCAAGCGCCCCATGGAGTTCGGCGGTGAAATCAAGTACGGTGTGACGCCCGCGCTCACGCTCGACCTCACGGTCAACACCGACTTCGCGCAAGTCGAGGTGGACGACCAGCGGGTGAATCTCACGCGCTTCCCGATCTTCTTCCCGGAGAAGCGTCCGTTCTTCCTCGAGAATGCCGGCGTTTTTTCGGCGGGCACCCCGCAGGCCGTCGATCTGTTCTTCACGCGCCGCATCGGTATTTCTCCAGATGGTACGCCGCAATCCATCCTTGGCGGTGGTCGCCTGTCGGGACGCATTGGCGGCACGACGGTGGGCTTGCTGCAGATGGTGACCGACGCCCCCGATGCGCAGAACGCGGGACAGTCCTTCACGGTGGGACGCGCCACGCGCGAACTGTCGGCGCGCTCGCGGATCGGGGCGATGGTGGTACAACGCATGGCCACCGACGACGGCGGCGATGTGAACCGCACGTTCGCGGTCGACAGCCGCATCGGGCTCGGCCAGCGGTGGACGAGTGATCTCTGGGCCGCACGCACCACGACACGTGATCTGACTGGCGATGCCAACGCGTTCAGTGGACGCCTTGCGTACCAGACCAACGTGTGGAACCACAACGCGCGCATCGCGCAGATCGGCGAAGACTTCAACCCGGAAGTGGGTTTCATGAGCCGCCCAGGCGGCTACCGTGCCTACGACCTGTCGCTGATGCGCCTGGTGCGCAAGCCGGAGTGGGCCTGGTTCCGTCAGTGGAATCCGCACGTGAGCTACCGGAGCGCATACGGCATCAACGATGGCTTCTATCAGTCGGGCTATTGGCACATCGATCTCACCGAGATCGAGCTGGCGAACAGTACGAAGTTCGGCCCGGAGTACAACATTTCGCATGAGGGGCTGCAGGCGCCGTTCACGATTGCGACCGGTGTGGTGATCCCGGCTGGTCAGTATGATTGGGGCACGCTTGGCTGGGACTACACGACCGATCCGAGCGAGAATATTTCTGCCACCGGCCGCTTCGACGTCGGACAGTTCTGGACGGGCCGTCGCAGCGGCGGTAGTGGCACGATCACGCTGCGTCGTGGCGCGACGTTCTCCGGCTCGTTTACCGCCGACTATAACGACGTACGCCTGCCGCAGGGAAATTTCATTCGGTCGCTTCAAGCGGTCCGCCTGAACTATTTCTTCTCCCCGCGCATCTTTGTCCAGACACTCACGCAGTACAACAATCAGCAAGCGATCTTCTCGTCCAACGTACGCTTCGGCTGGCTGAACACCGCAGGTACGGGGCTCTTCATCGTGCTGAACGATGGTCGCGCTGCAAACAGCTTCTTCGACCTCGGCGCACCGCAGCAGCGCTCGCTGTTCATGAAGTTCACGCGTCAGTTCGGGACGGGCGGCTGATCAGCGGCCGCTGTGACGAAGTGCGAAAGGGCCAGCGCGACGGTGCGCTGACCCTTTCCCGTATGCGGCATCTCCCACGCCGTCTAGTCACCGCCGCGACGCGCGTGTCAATTTATCAGAATTTCCCTCCTCCCCCAGACTCTCCCGCATGCCACCGGCTGAACCCGACGTCACGCTGCTCCTGGAAGAGGCACGGCTCGGCGGTGCCGGCGCGGCGGATCGGCTCGCCCGTGCGGTGTACGACACCATGCACCGCATCGCCGTGAGTGCGTTGCGGAAGGAGCGCGACAGCCACACAATGCAGCCGACCGAACTGGTGGACGAGGCCTTCGTGCGGCTCGTGAATTATCGAGACACCTCGTGGGAGAGCCGCTCGCACTTCTACGGTGTCGCGGCGAATGTCACCCGCCGTATTCTGGTCGATCATGCACGCCGCCGCGCCCGCGTGAAGCGCGACCATGGCGTGCAGGTCACGCTGGACAACGCGTTGAGCGACGAGGGGGGCAGTTCGCTTGACTTGATTGCTCTCGATCAGGCGCTGGCGGAACTCGAGGCACTCGCACCGCGACAGGGGCGTGTGGTGGAGCTTCGATTCTTCGCCGGCCTCGACATCGACGCCACGGCGGAAGTGCTGGGCACGTCCCGCGCCACCGTAAAGCGCGACTGGGCCTTCGCGCGCGCCTTCCTGCTGCAGGCGCTCTCCACTTCTCACTGAGGGGCCGCGGTCACGTCATGGCGAACGTCCCACTCACCCCGGAGCGCCTGGCGCGCATGCAAGAGTGCTTCGAGCGCGCACTGGAGCTCGAGGACAGCGCGCTCGCGGCATACCTGCGCGACCTGCAATCCGAAGACGCCGACCTGGCGATCCGCCTGCGTGGGCTGCTCGACGCGCACGCGCAGACGGGCAGCGGCTTCGAGAGTCCGGTGTCGCTGGAGTTCCCGGACGACGCAGGCGTAGACCCGTGGATTGGACGAACGGTCGGCGTGTACGAGATCACGCGCCGTATCGGTGTGGGCGGTATGGGTGCCGTGTACGAGGCGGCGCGCAACGACGATCAGTATCGCAAACGCGTAGCCATCAAGTTGCTGCGGGCGCAAACGGTGAGTGAGTCGGCCGTGCGCCGCTTCCGGCGTGAACGACAGATTCTCGCGACACTCGAACATCCGCACATCGCCGCGCTGCTCGATGGCGGCGTGACGGGTGATGGCCATCCGTTCTTCGCCATGGAGTACGTGGAAGGCGAGCCACTCACCACGTATTGCGATGCACGCGCCCTGTCGATCACGGCGCGGCTTGAACTGTTCCGGCAGGTGTGTTCGGCGGTGCAGTTCGCACACCAGAGTCTCGTCGTACATCGTGATCTCAAGCCCGCGAACATCCTCGTCAATGCCGACGGACAGGTCAAACTGCTCGATTTCGGCATCGCGTCGCTCTTGCCTTCGGCGCTCGATGGCGCCGAAGCGGAGACGCTCACGCGCGCCGGCACTCGCGCTCTCACTCCGGGCTATGCGTCGCCCGAACAGCTGCTCGGCCTCCCCATCGGCACGCGCTCTGACGTCTACTCGCTGGGCGTGGTGCTGTACGAAGTGCTCTGCGGCAGGCGGCCATTCCAGTCACGAAGCGGCGACGCGGTTCCAGCGCGACCCAGCGGAGCAATCACCGCCGAGCGGCTCCCGCAGCTCTCCGAGCGGTCCAGTGACCGCGCGCGGATGCGCGTCGCGGGTGATCTCGATGCAATCGTGCTGAAAGCGCTGCGCACCGAGCCCGAACGTCGGTACGGATCGGCTGAAGAACTGTCGGCCGACATCAACAATCATCTCACCGGTCGCGCGGTCTCCGCACGCCCGGACAGCGTGGGCTACCGCGTCGGCAAGTTCGTTCGCCGGCGTCGTGCCGAATCGGTGGCGCTGGCGCTCACACTGGCCTCCATCGTGGGTGGCAGCGTGGTTGCCCTCCGGCAGGAGCGCGCGGCCAATCGCGAGCGCGTGCGCGCCGAGGCCGAAGGTAAGCGCGCCGCCGAAGTCACGGCATTTCTCACCACGATGCTTGGCGCGGCGAACCCCGGCGCATTTGGACGTGACGTGAAAGTGCGTGAGGTGCTCGACTCGGCCTCGATCTCGGCCAACGCCCTCGCGCGTCAGCCGGCGCTGGAGTCGGAGATCCGCATGATCATTGGCGGTACCTATCTCGCGCTCGGCGAGTTTCCACTGGCGGAGGCGCAGTACCGACTCGCCGTGAACGCGCAGCAGCGGTTGGGGAGCGCCGGAGGACGCGGTGCCGCGCGTGCGCTCTCGCAGCTCAGCATGGCCAAGGAGTTTCAGGGACAGTTCCCCGCGGCCGACTCGCTGTTGCGCGCTGCCGATACCCTGTTTGCCCATCACGGCTTCGTCGATGACGAGCAGCGCATCAGTCATCTTGATGCCCGTGCGCGCATTCTGAGCATTATCGGTGATACCAAAGGGGCCGAGCCGATTTTTCTCGAGGCACTCGCATTGCAGCGTCGTCAGGTGCCGGCCAATGACTCATCGATCGCGGCGTCGTATACCAACCTCGCGGTGGTGCAGAGTGACCTTGGCAACAACCGGTCGGCGGAGACGCTGATGGTGGCGGCGGTGGCAGCGGCGCGTCGTGCGTATGGCAACTCGCATCCGCATGTGGCCGCCATCCTGTCGCCGCTGGCGAGCGTCCAGGAGCGGGCGGGGCTACCGGCGCGCGCCGAGTCGACGTACCGAGAAACCATTGCGATGCGGAAGGCACTGCTTGGCAACGACCATCCCGATCTGGCGTGGACGATGCATAACTTCGCCGACTTTCTGATGACGAAGGAGCGGTACGCCGAGAGCGTGGCGTGGTCACGTCAGGTGCTCGCGATGCGGGGGAAGTCGATGAAGGACGAGCATCCGCTCATTCCTGCGTCGATGAGTGTGTTGGGCCGTTCGCTCGACGGCCTCGACTCGCTCGACGCTGGCGAGCGGTGGCTGCGCGAGAGTTTAGCCATCAGAAAGTCCGTGTATCCGCCGGGGCATTTCCTGATCGCCTCGAGCGAGGGACAGGTTGGTGCGCATCTGGCGCTGCGTGGCCGCTACGCGAGCGCCGAATCGATGCTGTTGAGGAGTGAGAATCAGCTCGTGGCGGCGCGTGGCGATGGCGCGCCGATCGTGGTGGATGCGCGTACGCGCCTGGTGAAGCTGTACCAGCGCTGGGGAAAGCCTGATTCGGTGCGGGTGTGGCAGGAGCGGATGGCGAGGTCGGCCAAGGGCTCCTGACCAGCCGGGACCGTGGTGGTGGAGGTGCGGTTGGGACGGGAATGAGCCGGTATACCGGGAACTGACGCTCACCTGAGTAGCCAGTCTGCTCACCACGTTCCCGGATCCCTGCCATGTCTCGACTTCACTCTGTTCGCTTCGTTGTCGGTGCCCTCGCGCTCGTGGGCGCTATTGCCTGCGGTGGCGGCGATTCGCCCAGCGGACCCAAAACGCCGACGCCGACGCCCACGCCGACGCCGACCGTGCAGTCGGTGGTCGTGTCTCCCGCCACGGCCACGCTCGTCGCCGCGGGCGCGACCACCGCACTCACCTCGGACGTCCGACTGTCGAATGGCACGTCGGGGTCGCAGACGGTGACGTGGACCTCCTCCACCCCAACCGTGGCGACGGTGTCGACGGCTGGCGTCGTGACGGCGGTGGCGTCAGGGACGACGACGGTCACGGCGGCGGTCGGTGCTGTGACCGGTACCGCGACGATTACCGTCGCCATTCCGTTCGTACAGTCCATCACGGTCACACCGGCCACGAGCACGCTCGCGTCGTTCGGTGCGACCACGGCCGTCGCGGCGGCCGTGATGATGTCCAACGGCGTCGCCGGCACCCAAACGCCTTCGTGGACGTCGTCCAATCCCGCGGTGGCGACGGTAACTGCGGGCACGGTGACGGCGGTGTCGAACGGCACGGCCACGATCACGGCCACGGTTGGTACGGTTACCGGTACGGCATCGGTCACGGTCGCGCAGGTCGTGGCGTCGGTGCGACTGCTGCCGACGGACACGGTGATGAAAACGGCCGGTCCACTCCGTGCCAGTGCGCTCGACGCGCGCGGGAATGTGATCGCCAATGCGCCGATCGTATGGACGGCGGTCAATCCCGGGCTTGCCACCGTGAGCCAGACCGGCGCCGTGACCCCACTCAACCCCGGCGTGGCGCGCATGCGTGTGAGTTCGGGCGCGTTTCAGGCCACATCCATCGTGCGCAGCATCGCGAACATCGTGCGCTTGAGCGACATGACGCCGCTGTTCGAGTACACCGCGTCGGCCGGACAGCGTCGTGCCTATTCCGAGATCAGCCAGAGCAATGCGGACGCGCGCGCCATCCTGATAGGGCAAGTCTGGAGCTACCTCGAAACGGTCCTCCCGTTGAGCGGCTCGGCGTCGACCGACATGTTCTTCAGCACGTGGCCGGAGATCTGGCTCGAGGCGTCGCCATTCTGCAACGGCACCCTGTTCGCCAATCAGGACATCTATCAGGGTTGTGCGTCACCGACGTGGACCCATTGGGTGGTCCCCACCACATCAGACTACATCCACGTCACGCGCTGGCTGTCGCGGCAGTTCCTGTTGTCGTCGATGACACGTGTCGCGGAGTTTCCGTGGTTCCTCGGCGGCTATACGCTGTGGCTGGCCGGCGGATCGTTCCAAGGGGCGGCGATCGCTGGCAGCCCGCTGCGAGCTCTTATTCAGGACTTCCGCAACGGCGACACGCAGGGGTTGCTCGTGCCGATCGACACCCTTGTGCGCACCGCCAACGCACGCTTCTTCGAGAACCTGCCGCAGCGTACGCCGGTGGCGGTTCGGCAGGCGCAGAGCAGCCTGTTCCTGGCGTATCTCAACCGTGACTACCCACTCGTCATTCCCGGGATTCTGGCGCGCATTCGCGCCACGCCGGGCAACGCATTTACGAATGACATGCTGATCGCCGAGATCCAGAACCTGACGGGCCGCACGCTGGCGCAGCTCGAGCCCGCTTATCTCCTCTACGCCAGAAGCCTGCAGCCGTAGCGAAAGTGTCGGTGACGGCGGATCTTTCCGGTTCGCCGTCACCGACACTTTTTTCGTTGCCCATTTTCGTTGCCCATTATGAACGTTTTCGACGCCATCGCCGCCCGCCGCTCCGTTCGCAAGTTCACCGACCGCACGCCCACCCAGGCGGAGCTGGAGCAGTTGCTGCAGGCGGCCGTCCTGGCGCCGAACCACCGCCTCACGAATCCGTGGCGCTTCTACGTGCTCGGCCCTGAGGCACGCGCGGCGTACGGTCTGGCGCTGGGCAACCGCAAGGCCAAGAAGGCGACCGACGAGGCTCATGCCGAGACGATCCGTCGCAACACGAGCGATGAACACCGCGCGCAGCCGTGCATGCTGCTGGTGGCGATGGTGCAGAACGAAAACGCCGAAATTCGCGAAGAAGACTACGCGTCGACGATGATGGCCACGCAGAACATCTGTCTGGCCGCGACCGCGATCGGACTCGGCACGCACATCCGTTCTGGCGCGATCATGGATGACCCGGCCGCACGTGCGGCGGGTGGTGTACCCGAAGGCGAGCGTATCATTGCCGTCCTGACGGTTGGGGAGCCGCTGGAAACGCCCGACGCCAAGGCGCGTCGTGCGGTAACGGACGTGACGCAGTGGCGCGACTGATTCGTGCGGCACTGCGCGTGTGATGGATGGCAGGCAAGGTCAGCGCGAGGGTGCGCTGACCTTTTGCTTTGAGAGATCGTGAACCGCGCAACCGCGGATCACGCGGATAGAGCGCTGATGCTCGCAGTCGCCGCCGTCGCCAGTGGATGCGACTGCTGTTCAATTCTTGAAATGAACAGCGCATGACGCGCGCGATCCTCGACACTCGCCACGGCGCATTCGCGCCACTTTCGCGAAATCCGCGGTCAGGCTGTTCGGTGAACGCAAGAAAGGCCAACGCAGACCACTACATCCGACCCAGCGCCCACCCCGGAAGCACGGCGAGTACGAGCGTGCCCACGAGGCACAGCGCACCCGCGGCGCGCGCCATACCGCCCGCGCGCTGCTCACTCGGCGCCGCTTCGCCCGCCGTCATGAACAACACCTGAATCACGCGCAGGTAGAAGTAGATGCCGAGGTAGCTGCCCACGAGGCCGAGCACGGCGTACGTGGTGTAACCGGCGGCCACGACGTTCTTGAAGATCAGGAACTTGGCGGCGAAGCCCGGGAAGGGTGGCAGGCCGGCCAGCGACAGCATCGCGATGGCGATCATTGCCGCCGCGAACGGGTTGCGATGATACAGCCCCTTGAGCGCGTCGAGCGAGTCGCGCTGCTCGTCGTCCGTGTTCTGCGGCATGACGGCGAACGCCAGTAGATTCACCACCGAATACGCCAACACATAGAACAGCACCGCCTGCATGCGCCCTTCAGCATCGCCCAGGAACCCGTAGAACAGGTAGCCCGCGTGCGCGATGGAGGAATACGCGATCATGCGACGGAAACTCTGCTGCTTGATGGCGGCCAGGTTGCCCCACACGATTGAGACGAGCGGCAGCACCAGCAGCAAGTCGACCAGCGGTCCCGAGACATTCGCGCCGGCGAACAGACGCACGGCGGCGAGCAGCACGGCGCCCTTGGTCAGCGTGGCCATGTAGGCCGTAACCGGAATGCTGGCGCCTTCATAGGTGTCGGGCGCCCACGCATGGAACGGCACCACGGCGGCCTTGAGGAACAGCGACAGCAGCAGGAGCACGACGGCCGTGCGCGTCATGATATCGCTCGAGGCCAGTGCCGCGCCGAATACATCGACGCTCATGGAGCCGGTCGCGCCGTACAGTAGCGACACGCCCATCAGGAAGGTGGCCGACGCGGCGCCGCTCAGCACGAGGTACTTGAACGCCGATTCGGCGCTCTGTGGTCGACGGAAGGCCAGCAGCACGAGCGCGTACACCGGCATCGCCAGTAGCTCGAGCCCCAGGAACATCACCAGGAAGCTGTCGGCCGACGGCAGCAGACACAGACCGTAAAGCGACGACAGCAGCAGGATCGAGAACTCGCCGTCAGTGAACTCGGTGCGCGACATGAGCAGCACCGGCACGGCGAGCGCCAGCAACGCGCCCTTGGCCATCAGAATGGCCGGCGTGACGGAGAACTGACCATCAAACGGTGCAGCGGCGTACGGCAAGTTCGACAACCAGAACGCCGCGGCCGACGACGCAATCACGGCACCCAGCGCCACCCACAACGCCGACCGCGATCCACGTCCAAGCACGGCCATGATGATCACGAGTACGATGCCGCCGAGCAGGAAATGCTCGGGGAGCATCGCCAGCAGCGCGTCTTGCGCATTCACTGACGAAGTCATTGCGGCATTCACGGGGTCACCCCCGCTGACCCAGCAGGCGTCCGCGACGTCGTCACCAACGACTGGTACGACTTGGCCGCCAGTTCAGTCTTCTGCAACGCGCCATCCGGGAAGAGGCCAAGCGCGAACACGGCGATCGTGAGCAAGCCGAGGATGCTCTTCTCACGCAGCGACAGGTCGAGCAACGGATGTTCCGGCGAATGGTGCGGCGCCTTCACGGCGCCGAACAGGAAGGTGAGGGCGAAGCGCAGCATGTACATCGCGCCCAGCACCACGCCGGTGACCGCCACCGACGCGAGCACCAGCGGGAGATTGTTGCCGTCCAGATGCGCCGGCCAGGCCGCCGTGAAGGCGCCCATGAGCGCGAGGAATTCACCGGTGAAGCCGCTGGTGGTGGGCAATCCCACCGACGCCAGCGTGAAGATCATGAAGAACACCGAGTACACCGGCAGCAGGCGGGCCAAGCCGCCGTACGCCGCGAGTTCGCGCGTGTGGCAGCGATCGTAGATCATGCCGACCAGCAGGAACAGGCCGGCCGCCACCAGTCCGTGGCTCACCATCTGAATGATCGCGCCCTGAATGCCCACCAGCTCGAGACTGAGCAGCCCCAGCATCACGTAGCCCAGGTGACTGATCGACGAGTACGCGATGATCTTCTTGATGTCGGTCTGCACGAGCGCGAGGCAGGCGCCGTACACGATGCTGATCACGGCCAGCGTCGTCAGCAGCGGCGTGAAGGCGCGGGCGGCGTCGGGAAACAGCGGGAAGCCGAGCTTCATGAAACCGTAGGTGCCCATCTTGAGCAGCACACCGGCCAGAATAACCGAGCCCGCCGTGGGCGCTTCCACGTGCGCGTCGGGGAGCCACGTGTGCAGCGGCACCATCGGCACCTTGATCGCGAACGATAGCGCGAAGGCGCCCAGCAGGATCGTTTGCACCGACAGCGGCAGCTGCGTCTGATACAAGTCAGCGAACGCGAACGACAGCACGCCGCTGGTTTGCTGCATGGACTGCACGAGATAGATCACCGCGGCCAGCATGAGAATGCTGCCGAACGCGGTATACAGTACGAACTTGAGCGTGGCATACACACGCCGCGCGCCGCCCCACATGCCGATGATCAGGAACATCGGGATCAGCATCGCTTCCCAGAACAGATAGAACAGGAAGAGATCCTGGGCCACGAAGGCGCCCATCATGGCGAACTGCAGCAGCAGCACCATGACGTGAAAGAGCGGCACATCCTTCTTGATCGACGTCCACGCGCCCAGCACCACGATCGGCCCCAGGAACGCCGTGAGCAGCACGAGCAGGATGTTGAAGCCATCGAGCCCGATCAGGTACGATACGCCCCACTGCGCGATCCACGGGAGCTGGGTGGCGAACTGCAGCCCGGCCGCGGTGGCGTCGAACTGCAGATACAGCACCGTCATCAGCGCGAACTGTACGGTCATCACGCCGGCGGCAATCAGGCGCGACAATCCATCGTTCGCACGCGCCGCCAGCAACACCAGCGACACGCCGACAATTGGCAGCCACAACACAAGGTTCAGCAGCATCGGTCCCATCGTGAACTCAGACGTGAACTCAGACATGACGCCAGCTCCAAAGCAGGGCGCCCACGATGCCGACCATCACCAACAACGCGTAGAGGTGGAGGCTGCCGGTCTGTACTCGGCTCAGCAATCCGGCCGAACGCTGCGCCAGTGCCGCCAAGCCGTGCAGTGAGCCGTCAAGCAGCAGCTTGTCGCTGCCACGCAGCAACACCACCTCGGAGAACCACGCCAGCGGTTTCACGATCACGCGATCGTACAGTTCATCGACGAAATACTTGCCCGACAGCAGCCGATGGATCGGAAGCAGGGCCTGCTTCACGCCTTCCGGGCGTGACGCCGGACCGCCGAACATAAACGCCGCGAGCCCGAGTCCGGCGAAGGCCAGCACGATCGAGACGTACAGCAGCGTGTGCTCGTAGTGCTCGAGACTTTCCACGATCGGCGGCAGGGGAATCTGCGCCTCGAGGAAGTGCGGAATGGCGATATAGCCGCCTCCCGCGGACAACAGCGCCAGCAGCATCAGCACGCCGGTCATCGAGATCGGCGATTCATGCACATGGTGCTCCACCTCGTGGCTCATGCGCGAGGCGCCCATGAACGTGAGCCACAACAGGCGGAACATGTAGAACGCCGTCATCAGCGCCGTCAGGGCGGCCATACCCCACAGCCACGGCGCGCCACCCTTCGCACTGGCGAAGGCGTACCAGAGGATTTCGTCCTTCGAGAAGAAGCCTGCCAACCCCGGAATGCCGGCAATCGCCGCCGTCGCGATGGCGAAGGTCCAGTAGGTGAGCGGGATCTTGTGGCGCAGACCGCCCATCTTGCGGATGTCCTGTTCGCCGCCGAGCGCGTGAATCACGCTGCCGGCGCCGAGGAACAGGCAGGCCTTGAAGAACGCGTGCGTGACCACGTGGAAGATGGCCACGCCGTAGGCGCCGACACCGAGCGCCAGAAACATGAAGCCCAGCTGCGACACGGTGGAATACGCGAGCACCTTCTTGATGTCGGTCTGCACCAGCGCCACCGTGGCGGCGAAGAAGGCCGTGAGCACGCCGACCACCGCGATCACCTGCGAGGCTTCGGGCGCCATCATATAAATGCCCGACATGCGCGCCGTGAGGTACACACCGGCCGTGACCATGGTGGCCGCGTGGATCAGCGCCGACACCGGCGTCGGTCCGGCCATGGCGTCGGGCAGCCACACGTACAGCGGGATCTGCGCCGACTTGCCGGTAGCGCCGACGAACAGCAGCAGGCCTACCAAGCTGGCCGGCACGAGCAAGGCCGCGCCGGTACCGTTTACGAACGCGCTGTTGATCGTGTCCATGTCGAGCGTGCCGAACGCGCGATACAGCAGGAACATGCCCAGCAGAAAGCCGGCATCACCGATGCGGTTGGTGATGAACGCCTTACGGCCGGCCTTCGCGTTGGTGAGGTCGTCGAACCAGAAGCCGATGAGGAGATACGACGCCAGTCCCACGCCTTCCCAGCCCACGAACAGCACGAGCATGGAACGACCGAGCACCAGCAGCAGCATAAAGAACAGGAAGAGATTCAGGTACGCGAAAAAGCGCCCGAAGCTCTTGTCGTTATGCATGTAGCCGGTGGAATAGATGTGGATCACCGACCCGACACCCGTGACTACCAGCGTCATGATCGCGCTGAGGCGATCGAAGTAGAACGCGATCTCGAACGACGACGACCCGATCAGCGCCCAGCGATAGAGCGGCTCCACCATCGGCGCGTACCCGCCCGCCTGCAGGTCGAGAAACGCCTTGACCGTGAGCGCGAACGACGCGATCGGAAAGGCCGACCCGATGATACCGGCGGCGCGCTCGTTGGCACGATGGCCACCGAGCGCGGTGGCGAAGAATCCATTGAACAGAAAGCCGACGAGCGGCAGCAGGGCGATGAGCGCCAGCGTATGAGGCATGCGGCTCAACCCTTGAGATCCGAGTAACGATCGATGTCCATCGAGCGCTTGAAGCGCACGAGCAGCAGGACGATCGGAATAGCCAGCGCGATTTCCGCGGTGGCAACCACGAACACCAGGAACACCAGCACCGCGCCCGCAGCGTCGCCGCGCTGTTGCGAGAAGGTGACCAGGCTGAGGTTCACGCCGTTCAGCATGAGCTCCATGCACATCAGCATGACCAGCGCATTCCGGCGTACGATCACGCCCAGCAGGCCCAGCGAGAAGAGCGCCCCCGAAAGTAGGAGCAACAGCTGCACCCTATCCATTGGCCCGTCCCTGCGTCGATCCCTGCGCACGACGGCTCACCTTGATCACGGCCAGCGCGGCCACGATCACGGCCACCAGAAACACCGACGTGAGCTCGAACTCCAGCCAGTACTGCGAGAGGAATGCCGTCGAGAACTGCGTCAGGCTGAACGGCGGTGCACCAGGTGCCGTGAGGACATCGGCCGAACTGCGGTACACGCTGATGCCCAGCACACCGACCAGCGCCGCACACGCCATCACACCAGGGACGAGCCATCGGGAGTATCGCGCATTGCCCGGCGCCTCGCGCACCTCGAGCAGCATGATCACGTACACCATGAACACCATCACCGCGCCCACATAGATCAGCACCTGGAAGGCGGCGATGAAGTGCACGCCCAGCAGTCCATAGATGCCGCCCAGCATGACCATCGTCGTGATCAGTGCCAGCGCCACGCGCATGGGCTCACGAATCACGAGCATCAGCACGGCCGAGATGAGCGCGATCACGCCCATCAGGCCCAGAATCAATGTGTCGATGACTCGCGCCCTCGCAGAATGCTGTCGCTGACCTTCAAGGCGACCGGCTTCGGTGGATACGGCTTGAGTACGTCCTGCTTCGGATTCCAGGTCAGCATCTCTTCCATCGTGAGCCACATGTTGTAGCGATCGCCCGACACGAGGTTGGGGATGTCCTGCTCCATGCGGATGGCATCTTCCGGACAGGCTTCGACGCAGAGGCCGCAGAACACGCAGCGCGAGTAGTCGATCTCGAAGCGGATCGGCGACTTGGGGTGTGCCGGATCGTTGATGTCGAAGGCGGACTCGATCTCGATCACCTTCGCGGGGCACACGGTCGCACACATGTTGCACGCGATACACTGCGGCGACCCATCGGGACGCTGCGTGAGGATATGCTTGCCGCGGTTGGCCGGCGCAAAATCGGCGCGCTTCTCTTCGGGATAGTACGTGGTGATGGCCCCACGACGGCCGGTGATCCATTTACCCATGTTGCGCAGGAAGATCCCGGTCGTAATGGCCAACCCGCGTAGCACTTCCGGCAGGTATGCCTTCTCCCACCACGTCATGGTGGGCTCGTTCCAATACTGCTTCCGCTCGTACTTCACGGTGCGCACAACAGGCGTAGCCGGAGGCTTCACGTCGGGCTTGATCGGCGTGGTCACTGGCCACCCCCCATCAGCCACATGGCCACGGCGGTTACCACCAGATTCGCCAGCGATAGTGGCAGCAGCATCTTCCACGCGAACGACAGCATCTGGTCGTACCGGAAACGGGGCAGTGACCAGCGGATCTGGATCTGGATCACGCACATCAGGAAGACCTTGGCCAGGAAGCCGAGCATCTGCAGCGGCACCACGAATCCATGGCTCAACGCGATCGTATGGCCGCCGGGAAACAGGAAGCCGGCGTCGCTCATGAAGGGCAGGTTGTAGCCACCGAGAAACAGCGTGACGAACAGCGCACCGACGATCGCGATCTGAATGAACTCGGCGAACATGAAGAGGCCCATCTTCATGGCGCTGTATTCGGTGTAGTAGCCGGCCACCAGTTCCGACTCCGCCTCCGGCAGGTCGAACGGAATACGCTTGTTCTCGGCGATCGCCGCCGTGAGAAACAGGAACGCCGCGAAGGGCTGCATGAACACGCCCCACTTAGGCAGCACGCCCAGCATCACGCCCGACTGCTGACGTACGATGGATCCCAGATCGACCGTGCCGTACACCAGGATCAGCCCCATGATGGTGAGGGCCATGACCAGCTCGTACGAAATCATCTGCGAGCCGGCCCGCAGTCCGCCCAGGAGTGAGAATTTGTTCTCCGAGCTCCAGCCGGCCAGCATCGTGCCGATGATCGTGAGTCCGCTGAAGGCGAAGACGATCAGGATGCCCGCGTCGAGCTGCGCGATCTGCAGCGGGTACGTGCGGCCACCGAACCACGAGCCCAGCGACGGAAATAGCTGGGCAGGATCGAGCGTGCCGCCGAACGGGATCACGGCAAACACCAGCAGCACCGGCGCGAACACGATGAACGGCGCCAGAAAATACCCCAGCGCGTCGTGCGTCTTCGGCTTGAAATTCTCCTTCAGGAGCATCTTCAAGCCGTCGGCCATACCGTGAAAGAGTCCCAGCCACACCAACTTGATATTGGTGAACGGGATCTTGATGTAGGCGCGATTGGCGCCGATCCGGTCCGACATCACGGCAGCCTGCTTGCGCTCCACCCACGTGAGCAGCCCGCCGAAGCTGAGCAGTACCACAATGGCATACGTGATGAACACCAGCGACACGACCAGATCGGGCATGAATACGTTCATACCGGCGTTCCCGCGGCAAGCGCGGTAAATAGCGCTTCGGCGTGCACGATGCTGGGCTTCACCGGGAAGCACGCTTCGAACGGCGTGACGACGCCTTTAAAGTTCGTGTAGTGGCCGTTGCGTTCGGTCTGCACGCTGATGGGAATGAACACATCGGCGGTGGAGTTGGCGGCATGCGCGTACGAATCGAGGCGGATCACTTTCGCCCCACTCGGCACCAGCGCGCTGTCGAACCCTTCGCCCCACACCAGCACCACATCGGTGTCGGCCGGCAGCGCATCACTTACACGCTCGGGGAGCGCTGGATACAGCGCCAGCGCCGCCTTGCGGTTGGGATTCTTGTCGGGCTTGATAAGCAGATGATCTTCGATCACTTCGCCGGGAAGCGGCAGGTGATCGGCCTTCACGAAGCCCGGCACCGTGGTGCCGAACGCGGCATGGAACGCCGCCAACTCCTCGTTGGAACCCCAGCTCGACACGATCGCCACCGGCTTCTTTGCCGCCGCCATCAACTTCGCGGCCGCCGCAATCGCCGCCGAGAGATCCACCGGCGCCCCCCGCTGCAGCGACTGCTCGGCGCGCGGCCGTTCGAACAGCTGCGCGAGGTCACGGGCCTTGTTGCACACCCACAGGCCGTTCACCTCGGGATTCTCGTGCGGCGTGATGCGATCGATCGTCGTATTCAGGCGCGGGTCGAGCGCGTTCAGCTTCCACTCGTGCTTGCGGTGCCACACATCGATGCTGCAGCCGCGCTCGCAGCCGGGGCATACCGACTTCGTGGCCTGCAGGTACCACACGCGCGCATGCGTCATCAGCTCGGTGGAGAGCAGCGCCCCCACCGGGCAGAGGTCGATCACGTTGTCGGAGTAGACGTCGAGGTTGAAATCGGCGTCTTCGGCCGGCCGGATCAGCGCATGGTCGCCGCGGTTCACGGCGCCCAGCGCCTTCGAGCCCGACACTTCGTTCGTGAAGCGGACACAGAGCGTGCACATGATGCACCGCTCGTTGTCCAGCATGATCCGGTCGGACAGCGGGAAGAACTTGGTGGCGTGCGTTTTCGGATCGCGCGACTTCGACGCGGCGCCGTTCAATTCGTAGTGATAGTCCTGCAGCAGGCACTCACCCGACTTGTTGCAGACGCCACAATCAACCGGGTGGTTGAGCGTGATGAACTGCATCGTGTCCTGGTTGAGCGTCTTGATCTTCTCCGACTTGGTCAGGACCCGCATGCCCGCCGTCACTGGCATGTTGCAGGCGATATCGAACCACGGGTCGCCCGAGTCCTGCTCGATCTCCACCATGCAGATGCGGCAGTTGCCCGGCACCGACAGCTGCGGATGCCAGCAGAAGTGCGGGATCTCCACACCATTGGCGCGCGCAGCCTGGATGACGGTCTGCCCGTCGACGGCCTGCATCGGCACGCCATCAATGGCGAAGTCGAGCATCTTCTTGGCGGCCGGCATCACGGCATCACTCACGAGGCAGCTCCGACGAGCGCATTCGCGAACGGAGACGTCGCGAACGGAGACGTCGCGAACGGGTCGTCGACGGTCAGGTTGCCGTCGTACATGGAGCGTCCGTTCGTGATGTAGTACTCGAACTCTTCACGGTAGTGATCGAGGATAGCCGAACAGGCGTACCCCGCCGAATCACCGAGACTGCAGATGGTGGTACCGTCGTTCGCCTCGGA
Source organism: Gemmatimonas sp. (assembly GCF_031426495.1). Taxonomy (NCBI): domain Bacteria; kingdom Pseudomonadati; phylum Gemmatimonadota; class Gemmatimonadia; order Gemmatimonadales; family Gemmatimonadaceae; genus Gemmatimonas; species Gemmatimonas sp. The sequence goes on from NZ_JANPLK010000084.1 coordinate 101,315, forward strand.
GATCTTGTACAGCTGGTCGATGTCCTCGGGGCGTCCACCGCCGGCCACGATACGATTCAGAATGCGCTCCATCCAGCCCATTCCCTGACGGCACGGTGTGCACTGACCGCACGACTCATGGTGGTAGAAGCGCTGAATGACCGCCGCCAAGCGCACCATGCAGGTGCCTTCGGCGATGGCGATCATGCCGCCCGAGCCGACCTGCGAACCCGCCGCTACCGCCGAGTTGTGGTCGAGGGTGACGCCTTCGATTTCGCTGGCGCTGAGCAGCTTGGTGGAGACGCCGCCGGGGATGATGCACTTGAGCGCCTTCCCGTTCTGCATGCCACCGCAGTCTTCGTAGATGAACTTCGTCCACGAGTAGCCGTACTCGACCTCGTACACGCCCGGCTTGGCGATATGGCCGGAAATCGAGATCATCTGTGTGCCTGGGCTCTTGGGCGTGCCCACCTTCCTGAATTCCGTAGCCCCAAGGCGGAGGATCACCGGCACGTTCGCCAGTGTTTCCACGTTGTTCACGACGGTGGGCTTCTGGTACAGCCCCTTCACCGTGAGACGGGGCGGCCGATTGCGCGGCCAGCCCTTCTTGCCTTCGAGCGACGCCAGCATGGCCGACGCCTCGCCGCACACATACGAGCCGGCGCCGCGATACAGCACCACGTCGAGCGAGTAGCCGGTGCCGAGAATGTTCTCGCCAAGTAGCCCTGCGGCGTACGCCTCTTCGATGGCCTCGGCCATGCGACGATGCGCCAGATCGAACTCGCCGCGGATGTAGATGAACGCGTGACGCCCTTCCAGCGCGTACGAGCCGATGATCAGCCCTTCGAGCGCCATGTGCGGCACGCACTCCATGAGCCAGCGGTCCTTGAAGGTGCCCGGCTCGCCTTCGTCGGCATTCATGCAGACGTAGTGCGGCTCACCGTCACCCAACTTGACCACGCCCCACTTGCGACCGGCCGGAAACGCCGCGCCGCCGTGCCCGAGCAGGCCCGCGGCCGCGACTTCCTTGGTCACGTCGGTCGGTGTCATGCGCAGCGCCTTCTCCAACGCCTGGTAGCCGAGGCGCGTGCGATACTCGACGAGCGTGTGCGACGTCTCGGTCACGGGGAAGTTCATGAAGAATTTCACAGCGTCCCCTTCAACTCAGTGAGGAGTGCGTCCACCGAGGCCGGCGTCAGGTTCTCGAAGTAGGCGTCGCCCACCATCATCATCGGCGCCGTGCCACAGGAGGCCAAGCATTCCACCGTCGTCAGCGTGAACTGTCCATCGGCGGTGGTTTCGCCGGGCTTGATGCCGAGGCGCCCGCAGAGATGCTTCACCAGTCCTTCGGCACCACGCAATGAGCAGCTCACATTGTGGCAGACCTGGATGTGATGCTTGCCCAGCGGCACGCGCGTGAACTGCGTGTAGAAAGCCACGACTTCATCGATCTGTGTGCGCGGGACGCCCAGGTATGCGGTGAGGTCGCTGATATCTTCGTCGGCGATGTAGCCGCGCTCTTCCTGAATGCGACGCAGCGCGGGAATCGAGAGCGAACCGTCGAAGCCAGCCGGATAGCGGCCCTTCCACTGTTCGAACTCGGGAATCAAGCGTTGGACGAGACCGGTCATCGATCGCACTCCCCACCGATCATGTTCACGGAGCCGAACGTGGTGACGATGTCGGCGAGCTGATAGCCATCGAGCATGCGGTGGACACCACCCATGTGCACGAAACTGGGCGACCGCACGTGCACTTTGTGCGGCGTGCCGCCACCGGTGCTCACGAGGAAGAATCCGAGCTCGCCGTTGGGCGCTTCGTGCGCCAGGTAGATCTCGCCGGGCGGCACCGACGGGCCTTCCATCACGAGCTTGAAGTGGTTGATCAACGATTCGATCTCGTTGTACACCAGCGCCTTCTCGGGAAACACGCAGCGGCGATCGTCGACATTGATCGGACCGTCGGGCATCATGTCCATCAGCTGGCGGATCATGTACACCGACTCGTCCATCTCGCGCATGCGCACGTAATACCGATCGTAGTTGTCGCCGTTGATACCCACCGGCACATCGAAATCGAGCTCGGCGTACGCCAGATACGGCGTATCCTTGCGCAAGTCGCGGGGCACGCCGGTGGAACGCAGAATGACACCGGTAAAACCCCAATGCAGCGCGTCGGCGGTGCTGATCGTTCCCACGTTGCGCAACCGATCGATGAAGATGCGATTGCGATCGACCAAGCCGTGTACGCGCGCGATGTACGTTTCGTACTCGGCCAGAATCTCGCGCAGGCGGGTGAACCAACCGTCAGGCACGTCGTTGGCGAGCCCGCCAATGCGGCCATACGAGTACGTCACGCGCGCGCCGGTAAGCGCGGCGAGATGCTCGTACATGAAGTCGCGCACCGTGACGAGGTACAGGAACGCCGTCATCGCACCGAGTTCCATGAGACTCGCCGCCACGCACGTGAGGTGGTCGGTGATGCGTGAGTACTCGGAAAGCAGCGTGCGCAGATACTTGGTGCGCGGCGTGATCTCGATGCCCATCATCTGCTCCACGGCATCACAGTACGCGAAGTCGTTGATCAGAGCCGAGCAGTAGTTCAGACGGTCGACGTACGGAATGAGATTGTGCCAGGTGTGATCCTCGCACTCCTTCTCGAAGCCGCGATGCAGGTAGCCGCAGTGCACGTCGGTGCGCAGCACCTTCTCGCCATCGAGCTCGGCGATGATCTGCACCGTGCCGTGGGTGGCGGGGTGCGACGGGCCGATGTTGACGATGACGGTGTCGTCGCGCTCGTGCGTGGTGAACGCGGAGCGGACCGGATTCGGGATGCTAGCGGACAAGGGTACCCTGCGGCGGACGGTAGGGGACCAGCGGCTGCTCCAGCTGCTTGGGGTAGTCCTTACGCAGCGGATGTCCCGAAAAGCCTTCGTACAGCAGAATGGGGCGCAGATCGTCGTTGCCGCGGAACACGATGCCGTACATATCGTGGCATTCGCGCTCCATGTAGCCGGCCGATCCGAACAACGACTTGAGCGTGTCCACGGTGGGATCGCTCGCACTCACGCGCGTTTTCAGCCGCACGCGCACCTTGTGCGTGGTCGAGTAGAAATGGTGCACGACTTCGAAACGCAGAGCGTCGTCGGGCCAGTCGATGGCGGTGACGTCGAGAAAGAGGTCGAACGCGAACTGCGACTTCAGGCGCTCAGCCACCGGGAGCAGCGCCGCCGGGTCGAGCTGCAGCACCAGCACCCCATGCTGCACGCCGTGCGACTCGATACCGGAACTCGGTGCGAACTGCTGCTCAACGAGATCGAGAAACGGGGTGGTCACGATCAGAACGACTCGTTCACAATGAGATGCTTCCCGTTGGCGATCTTTTCCTGCAGCTGCATGATGCCGTCGATCACCATCTCGGGGCGCGGCGGACATCCCGGCACGTAGACATCCACCGGAATGATGCGATCGATGCCTGGGAGTGACGCATAGTTCTGATAGAACCCGCCCGAGGTTGCGCACACGCCGAACGCCATGACCCACTTCGGCTCGCACATCTGTTCGTACACCTTGAGCAGAATCGGCGCCTGCTTCTGCGTGACGGTGCCGACCACCATGAGCAGGTCGGCCTGACGGGGCGAGAAACGGGGCAGGGCGGCGCCGAAGCGGTCGGTGTCGTAGGCTGACGCGCTGACGGCCATGAACTCCATGGCGCAGCAGGCGGTCACGAACGGGTAGGGGAAGAGCGAGAACTTGCGTGCCCAACCCACCAGTTCGTCCTTGCGGGTCGTGAGATACTCGAACGACGCGGACTTGGTGTGCGTGGTCGCCGGCGTGGATGCGGCCGGAAAGCCGAAAGCGTCCACGATGGGAAGCGGTTTGCCGTACATGATTACTCCGTCACCGCTTCCAGAATGCGCGCCTTGTAGACGTACAGCAGGCTGATGACCAGCAGAAAGATGAACAGCGCCAGCGTGAACATCAGGAACCCCGAGAGCGGCTTGGCGCCCAGTGCCCAGACGAACAGGAACATCGTCTCGAGGTCGAACAGAATAAAAATGATGGCCACCGCGTAGTACTTGATGGGCACCGCCTTCACATTCACGAAATCCACTGGCGTCGCACCGCATTCGAAGGGCTCGAACTTGGTGCTCGTCATCGCCGGCTTGGGACCGAGCCACGCGTTCAGCGTGAGCACGAGTCCCAGAAATCCGACGATCGCCAGCAGATAGAGGATGAAGGTCACATAGGGGCTCATCATTCTGAAACTAGCGCCTGAGCCCACCTCGCGCCTAGTTCTGCGATCGATGGCCCAGTCGGAGCGCCTACGGGGTGCCCAGGATCGCCGTGCGCACCGTCGTCAACAACGAATCCGCCGAGAACGGCTTGGCGAGGAAGTGCGTGGCGCCCTCGCGCAGCGCGGCGTGTCGACGTTCCGTCGTGGCCAGTCCGCTCATCGCCACGATTCGCACGGTTGCATCGATCGCCCGAATTGCCCGGATCGCCGCGATCCCGTCCATTACCGGCATCATGAGGTCAGTCAGGACCAGCGCGATGTCAGAGCGGTGTGCAGTGAATTGCACCACCCCCTCCGAGCCATTGCTGGCGGCGAGCACGCGGTAGCCGGCGCGACGGAGCGTGGTTTGCAGAAGACGACGGATCGAGTCCTCGTCGTCGATGACCAGAATGCACTCGTCGGCACCCTGCGGCATGGTCGCCGCGGGATCGGGCGCCAATGCCGCCGGCGTCGTCGTCGAAGCGGGAAGCGACACCCTGAACGTCGTGCCGATACCCGGCGTGCTCTCGACCTGAAAGAATCCGCCGTGGCTGCGTACGATCGCGTGCGAGGTGGAGAGCCCGAGTCCAGACCCCTCGCCGATGCCTTTGGTGGTGAAGAACGGGTCGAAGATCTTGTCGAGGTGCTCGGGTGCTATGCCGTGACCCGTGTCGCGCACCTCGATCTGCAGGTACGGGCCGGCGGACAGTTCAGGCTCGGAAATATCGGCGGCGTGCAGCTCCACGTTGCGCGCCGAGATCGTGATCGTGCCACCCTCCGGCATCGCGTCTTTCGCATTCAGCAGCAGGTTGAGCAACACCTGCTGAATCTGCGTCGAGTCGCCGACGAACGTCCACAGGTGTTCCGGCAGTGACGTGTGGAGCTCTACGTTGGCTGTGAGGCGATCGCTCACCAGCCGCAACACATCGCGCAACACGGCCGGCAGGCTGAGAACCACGCGCAGCCCTTCGACCCCCCGCGCATACGACAACACCTGCCGGACCATGTCGGCGCCCCGGCGCGCGCTCGCCTCAATCGTGTCGAGCACCTCACGCTGTGCGTCGAAGCCCGCCTCCGCCTTGAGCACCTCGATCGACAGCATGATCGGGGCAAGTACGTTGTTCAGGTCGTGCGCAATCCCGCCCGCCAGCGTGCCGATGCCTTCCATGCGCTGCGCGCGCGCCACACGCGCCTCGAGCTGCCGGCGTTCAGCCTCATGACGCTTCTTCTCCGTGATATCACGCACTACGCCGATCACCTGGCGCGTATCGACCTGCGGGTGCACGCTCCACGACAACCAGCGATACGACCCGTCCTTGCACCGGTACCGGTTCTCGATGTCCCGCATCGACTGTCCCGGAAAAATCTTCTTCCGGTCGGCAAAAACTTTGTCCCGGTCGTCGGGGTGCACAAACTCGATCAACGGACGACTGGTGAGCTCCTCGGCGGTCCATCCCAGGCATCGTGTCCAGGCGGGATTCACGTGGGTGAACCAGCCGTCGTAGTTGGCGATGCTGAGCATGTCGAGCGACAGGTCGAAGAACCGATCGCGCTCGTCCAGGGCGCGTTGGCGCGCAGTGACATCCTCGGTCATGCGCACGATGTACGCCGGGGCGCCGTCGTCCCCGCGAATCACGGAGAGGTGGACGTCACCCCAGATCTCGCGACCGTCGGCGTGGACGAAACGCGTCGTGACCATGTCGCTGCTCCGCACGCCCGACAGCAGCTCGTGCAAGGCGCGGGCATCGAGCGTCTGGTCGTCGGCGTGCATCACCGACGTCAGCGCGCGGCCGCAGAGGGCGGTTTCGTCGAAGCCGAGCAGACGGCAAAATGCGCCGTTCGTTTGGACGATCTGACCGTCGGCATCGGTGATGACCATGCCGATAGCGACGTCACGGAAGGTCTGCCTCAGCGCGTCGGAACTTGAAACGGTCACGGGTCCGGTATGGTCGGGCTGGGATCTGCGTGGTTGCTCGTCATCGCAACGCTGTGAAGTGTAGACGCTTGTACCGTGCGAAGGCTACTGGATCGTCGCGGCGAACCGTCGCAACCGCAAACTGTTCGAGACCACACTCACCGAGCTGAAGGCCATCGCGGCACTGGCCAGAATGGGGCTGAGCAGCAGTCCGAAGGCGGGATATAATACACCCGCTGCCACCGGAATACCGATCACGTTGTAGACGAAGGCCCAGAACAGGTTCTGTTTCATCGTGCGCATGGTCCGTCGCGAGAGCGCGATGGCCTGGGCCGCCGTCCGCAGATCGCCGCGCATCAGTACAATATCCCCCGCCTCGATGGCGACGTCGGTACCGGTGCCGATCGCCATGCCGACATCGGCTTGCGCCAGGGCCGGGGCGTCGTTGATGCCGTCGCCGATCATCGCCACTACACGTCCCAAGGCCTGCAGGCGGGTGATCTCCGCGACTTTGCCGGCCGGGAGCACCCCCGCGACCACGCGATCGATGCCAGCCAGGCGCGCTACCGCGTCGGCGGTACGCTGATTGTCGCCCGTGAGCATCACGACCTCGAGACCCATGGCGTGCAATTGCGTGATCGCGGCCCGTGAACTCTCCTTGATGGGATCGGCGACGGCGATCACGCCGGCGAGTACGCCATCGATCGCCACGAACATCGGCGTCTTGCCGTCATTGGCCAAGCGATCCACATCGGCCTGCGCCGATGCCGTATCCACCGAATAGTCGGCCATGAGCGCCGCGTTCCCGACGGCGATCGCGACGTCGCGGCCCGTCGTCGCGTCGCCATCACGCACGACGCCGATCGCGCCGCGGCCGGTCTGCGATTCGAAGCTGTGGGGTTCAGTCACCGTGAGCCCCAGCCCCCGCGCATGGCGCACGATCGCATCGGCCAACGGATGTTCGCTGCGTGACTCGATCGACGCGACCAGCCGCAGCAGGTCGTGCTCGCGACCCACGAACGCGCCGTCGATGGCGAGGACCACGTCGGTGACCGCGGGCTTCCCCTCGGTGACCGTGCCGGTCTTGTCGAGCACCACCGTGTTGAGATCGCCGGCGCGCTGCAGGGCTTCGCCCCCCTTGATGAGCACACCCAGCTCGGCTCCCTTCCCGGTCGCCACCATGACGGCGGTCGGCACGGCCAGGCCCATTGCACAGGGGCAGGCGATGATCAGCACGGCCACCGACGCGGCAAAGGCGCGCACCGCCGGTGCGCTATCCGCCGCGACGAACCACACCATGAACGTGAGCACCGCCAGCGACAGAACGACCGGCACAAAGATGCCCGAGATGTGATCGGCCAGCCGTTGAATCGGCGCCCGCGAGCCCTGCGCATCGCGCATCAGCTTCACGATCTGCGCCAGTACGCTATCGCCACCCAGCGTGGTGGCGCGGAATCGAAAGGCGCCGGTGGCGTTGATGGTGCCGCCGATCACGCGGTCGCTAACCCCCTTCGTGACCGGCATCGATTCCCCGGTCAGCATGCTCTCATCGACGGCGCTGCTACCGGCGAGCAGCTCGCCGTCAACAGGAATGCGCTCGCCGGGGCGCACGATCACGGTATCGCCGGCCATCACCGACTCGACCGGCAAGTCGAGCTCCTGCTCGTCGCGCAGCACGCGCGCGGTTTTCGGCTGCAGGTGTACCAACGCCCGCAACGCCGACGAAGTGCGCTGCTTGGCGCGCGCCTCGAACATATTGCCGGTGAGAATCAGCGCGATGATGAGCACCACGGCTTCGTAGTACACATCGGGTGCCACCCCCCGACGCACGAAGAATTCGGGGGCGACGGTTGCCACCACGGAGTACAGAAACGCGGCGCCGGTACCGACCGCCACGAGGGTGTTCATGTCGGCGGCGTGATGGCGAAAGGCGGACCACGCACCGGTGTAGAAGTGCCGTCCGGCCCAGGTCATCACGCCCAGCGTGAGCGCCAGCAGCAGCCAGGTGGTGACGCGCGGATCGATGGCGTACATCCACGGCGCCACACGGCGGAGCGCGGGGTCAAGCACCGTCATCGACCAGCGCATGAAGGGATCGCCGACGGCGGACGCGCCGCCGTGCGCGTGCATGGTGGCCGCCAGCTGGCTCATGAGCGGCATGGAGATGATCATGGCCATCGCCCCGGCGATGCCACTCACGATCGCCTTGCGGCGCAGGGTGAGGTACTCCGTGGTGGTCGCGCGATCGCGCGCTTCCTGCTCTTCAAATGCCGACTGATCCGGCGGGGCCAGCGCGGCCCCGTACCCCGTGTCGACAATGGCCGCCACGAGGGCGTCAGGCGACGTGGCGGTCGGATCGAAGGTCACGGTCGCATTGTGCATCATGAGATTGACCGTCGCGTCGCTGACGCCCGGCTGTTTCTGCAGCGTGCGCTGCACTCGTGACTGGCACGCGGCGCACGTCATACCGCTGACCGGAATGCGAATGGTGTCCATTAAACCTCCTGGTGGCCCGTGGGCGCCGTTAGGCGACGGCGATCACGGAACCGCGCAGCATGCTCATGCCGCACATGAATGCGTAGGTCCCAGCCTTGGGTGGTGTGATCTCGATCGTCGTCTGTTGCCCGGTCGGGAGAAATCTGCGGATCCCGAAGTCGGGGAAGACGACCTCGTCGGAACAGCTCCCGGTATCCCGTCGGTCAAAGATCAGGCGGACAGGCTGTCCCGCCGGGACCTGCACCGACTGCGGGCTGTAGCCGCCGTCGACCGTGATCGTGATGCTCGGCGGTCCCGCAGCCGCCGTGGCCCCGGACGTGGCGGTGGACGCCACGGCCGAGGCGGTGACCGACGCGGTCACCGGCGACGACGCGAAGAAGTACCAGTTGACCCAGGCGATGGTGGCGGTGCCACCCAACACGACGATCCACTCGATACCGGTCATGGCGGTCTCCGGCTTAGGTCGCGGAAACGACGTGGTAGCCTTCTTCTTCAACCGCCTTGGCAATGTCCGTCGGCGTCGTCGCGGTCGGGTCGTACGCCACCGACGCGGTCCCGATGGCCACCTGGTCGACGGTGACGCCGGGAACGCCCTTCAGGGCGCGGGTGACACCGGCCACGCAATGGCCGCAGGTCATGCCGGAGATCTGCATCGTGAGCTTGTCCATCGGGTCGCTCCAATTGAAACGGGGAGAGAGGCAGGTGCCCTTGTGTTCTAAATATCGATACCCCCCACCCCTATGTCAACTGGGTTTGGAGGCGCTGCAGGCGGCTTTGGGCGATCCAGCGGAACCGATCGCGCAGAGAGGCAGCGAGCGCAGAGCACGCAGAGGGCGCCACTTGTGATCGTCTCTGCGTACTCTGCGCTCTCTGCCTCTCTGCGTGAACAGGCACCGGCATGAGGCGTCGACGCTGGCGAGCGATTGCAACGTGCAGCAGGTTGGGGCATGCACCTCTCTCGATCTGTTGCCGCGCTGCTCGCGCTGTCGTTGCCGATTCACGCCGCGAATGCCCAGCTCGCGCTGCCGCAGTTCGATCGCGTGCTCCTGCTCGAGACCACCGCCGAAACGTCGGCCAACGCCAGCATCGGGGACGTGAACGGCGACGGCACGCCGGATATCGTGCTGGCGAAGGGGCGGCATTGGCCGCTGGTGGACCGGGTGCTTCTGGGCAACGGCAAGGGCGGCTTCGCGCCGGCTCGCGACCTCGGCATCGCGTCCGACCGGTCGTACGCGGCGCGGTTGGTGGATATCGACCGGGACGGCGATCTCGACGTCGTGCTCAGCAACGATCGTCCCGACCCGAGCCTCGTGTATCTGAACGATGGGACGGGGCACTTCACGGTGGGGTCCTCGTTCGGAAAGGCCGAGTGGCCGACGCGCAACGCCAGTGTCGCCGACGTCAATGGCGACAGCTTGCCCGACATCATTGTGGCCAACCGCTACGGCAAGAATCCCGGCGGCAACTACCTGTGTCTCAATCGCGGGGCGGGCCGGTTCGACGACCAGTGCCTCCGCTTTTCACGGGAGTCGGCGACTACGATCACGCCCGCCGACGTGAATCGGGACGGGCTCGTCGACCTCATCGTGCCGCACCGCGACGGCGGGCAGAGCATGGTGTATCTGCAGCACGCACGCAGTGGACCCGAGCCCGGGTTCACCGGTGTGCCGTTCGGTCCCGCCGACGCCGCGATCCGCGCGTCGGAGTCGGGTGACTTCACTGGCGACGGCCTCGTGGATCTCGTCGCCATCGACGAAGCGAATGGTCTCTCGCTCTACGCCGGTACACGCGACGGTGTCTTTGCCGCCGGTGTGTCGCTTGGCCGGGAGCAAACGGCGCCGTACGCGCTGGCGGTGGGTGATCTCAACGCCGATGGCCTGACCGATATCGTGGTGGGCTACGTCGAGGCAGAGTCGGTGGCGTACATCCGCACCGGCACCACCTTCGCGCGGGTACGGTTCGGCGACGGCCGGGGCACCGTGTACGGCTTTGCGATCGGAGATGTGGACGGGGACGGACACGTGGACATCGCCGCCGGGCGCTCGGAGGCACCGAATGTGCTGTACTTCGGCGCGCGCCGTGCGCTGAAGCCCGCTCCTCGCCGACGATAGGTACCGCCGCCATGCCCAATGAGGTGGACGTACTGCTTGCCACGCTCGACCATCCGCAGCTCGATGCCATGCACGAGTTGCGGCGTATCATCCTGCAGGCCGACCCGCGAATCGGCGAATCGGTGAAGTGGAACGCTCCCAGCTTTCACACCGCTGAGCACTTTGCCACGTTCCACCTGCGCGCCAAGACCGGTTTTCAGCTCGTGCTGCACTTGGGGGCCAAAGGACGACCCGACGCGACGGTGCGCGCGACCGTTCCCGACCCGCACAGGCTGCTGCAGTGGAAGAGCGCCGACCGTGCCATCATCGCCCTGCGTGATCTGGCCGATGTCGACGCCAAGCGTGACGCGCTGTCGCAGATTCTGCGGCATTGGATCGAGGAGGTCAACTGATGTCGCCGAACGCTGTCGCGGCGATCGACCTCGAGGCGCATCGGGCCGCACTGACCGGTCACTGCTACCGCATGCTGGGTTCGGTCGTGGATGCCGAAGACGCGGTGCAGGAGACCATGCTGCGGGCCTGGCGCGCACTCGAGAAATTCGACGGTCGCTCGGCGTTGGGCACGTGGCTGCATCGCATCGCCACCAACGTGTGTCTCGATGCGCTCGGCGATCGCACGCCGCGCGTGCTGGCGTTCGACGACATGCCGCGTTCCGCGACCACCGACGAACTCACGACGCGTCCCCGCGCGCACTGGCTCGAGCCCATCCCAGATGTGCGCGCGATCCCGAGTACCGACGATCCGCACGAGCGCGCCGTGATGCGCGAGCATCTGCGACTGGCCTTCGTGTCGGCGTTGCAGGCGCTGCCGCCTCGTCAGCGCGCGGCCCTGATTCTCACGCAGGTGCTCAACTGGTCGGCGGCGGAAGTGGCCGACTGCCTCGACCTCAGCACCGCCGCGGTGAACAGCGCGCTGCAGCGCGCCCGCGCCACGCTCGACGCGCGCCGCTCGAATGCGCCCGCCGGTACGCCGCTGGCGTTGAACGCGCAGCAGCAGCGCACACTCGAGCGTTTCGTGGCCGCCTTCGAGGCGTATGACGTGCCGGCCCTCACCGCACTGCTGCGAGACGATGTGGTCATGTGCATGCCGCCCTTCGCGTTCTGGCTCCAGGGACCGTTGGACGTGGCCGCCTGGCTCACGGGCCGCGGCGCCGGGTGCAAACCGTCGCGGCTCGTGGCCACGCAGGCCAGCGGTGCGCCGGCGTTTGCGCAGTACCGGCAGAATGGGGCCGAGCCTTGGTCGCTGATCGTGCTCGACTTCGTCGGTGATCGCATCGGCACGATGCACTACTTCCTTGATACCGAGACGCTATTTCCACACTTCGGACTACCGATGCGGCTCGACCGATGATTTTCGGGTGGATGGCGGGTCGAAGAGATATATGCCGATCGTCTACGCCATCTCCCGCACACCCAATCCTCCCATGAGCACCGCCCGAAAAATCTTCCTCAACATCTCGGTGAAAGACCTGGACGCCACAAAGGCGTTCTTCACCGCGCTCGGCTTCACCTTCAACCCACAGTTCACCGACCAGAACGCGGCGTGTATGATCGTGAGCGACGAGGCCTACGTGATGCTGCTCACCGTGCCGTTCTTCGGGGGATTCACGACGAAGGCACTCTGCGATACCCGCACGCACACCGAGGCGCTGTTCGCGCTGAGTTGTGAGAGTCGCGATGACGTGAACGCGATGGTGCAGAAAGCGGTGGCGGCCGGCGGACGGGAAGCGATGCCGGTACAGGATCACGGGTTCATGTACGCCTGGAGCTTCTACGACCTGGACGAGCACCACTGGGAGGTGTTCTGGATGGACCCCACCACGATCCAGTAGCGCCAAAGCCACCCGAGAGGGGAGACCAAGGCAGCGGCGCGGGTGCCATTGTCGGCGGGTGTCCGCCATTTTTCGTGACGCCCGTCGCCTGCCCGCTCCCTCTTCCGTCGTCTCGCATGCCTGTCGCCCCACAACGGATCGTCGTCACAGGCGGTGCCGGTTTTCTCGGCTCGCACCTGTGCGAACTGCTGCTGTCGCAGGGGCACGAGGTGCTGTGTGTCGACAACTTCTTCACGAGTTCGCGGCGCGGGGTCGAGCATCTGCTCGACTACAAGCGCTTTGAACTGCTGCGGCACGACGTCACGATGCCGCTGAATGTGGAAGCCGACGAGATCTACAACCTGGCCTGCCCGGCGTCGCCCGTACACTACCAGCACGATCCGGTGCAGACCACCAAGACCAGTGTGATCGGCGCGATCAACATGCTGGAACTGGCGAAACGCCTCCGGGCCAAGGTGTTGCAGGCGTCTACGTCGGAGGTGTATGGTGACCCGATCGTACACCCGCAGTCGGAGTCATACTGGGGCAACGTGAATCCGATCGGTCCGCGTTCCTGCTACGACGAAGGCAAGCGATGCGCCGAAACGTTGTTCTTCGACTACTACCATCAGGATCAGGTGCGCATCAAGGTCGTGCGCATCTTCAACACCTACGGTCCGCGCATGCACCCCAGCGACGGGCGCGTGGTGTCGAACTTCATCATGCAGGCGCTGCGCGGCGACGACATCACGTTGTTCGGTGACGGCGAACAGACGCGTTCCTTCTGTTACGTGAGCGATCTCATCGACGGACTGCATCGCATGATGCAGACACCCGATTCGGTCGTCGGGCCGATCAACCTCGGCAACCCCGAAGAGTGCACCGTGCGCGTGCTCGCCGAAACGATCATCGGTCTCACCGGTTCGCGCTCGCAGCTTGTGCGCCGCCCGCTGCCGCCCGACGATCCGCGCCAGCGTCAGCCGGATATCACGAAGGCGCGCGAGGTGCTAGGCTGGGCGCCGAGCGTCTCGATGCAGCTTGGTCTGGCGAGCACGATTGCCTACTTCGACACGCTGCTCGCGAGTGGAGAAGTGCCGGAGCTCATCGGCGGGGCGGGGCTGGCGAACGCCGCGGAGCCGTGAGCGCGCCCGTGAGCGCCTTTGCGATCCAGGAGTACGGTGACGCGCGCGTGGCGGCGGTGATTCCCGCGCGCAACGAGGCGCACACCATTGCCGAAGTCGTGCGCGAAACCGCGCGCTACGTGCACGACGTGCTGGTGCTCGATGGCGGGTCGCGCGATGGCACGGCGGAACAGGCCCGTGCCGCGGGGGCCCGCGTGATCACCGACCGCGGGCGGGGTAAAGGCGCCGCCGTGCGACAGAGTCTCGGCGAGACCACGGCCGACATCGTCGTGTTCCTCGACGCCGACGGTTCGCACGATCCGGCCGATATTCCGTCGCTGGTGCGGCCGGTGCTGGCCCGAGACGCCGAGTTGTGTGTGGGTAGCCGCTTCTCTGGTGGTACGGACGAACTGTCGGTCACGGTAGGGCAGCTGATTCGCACGATCGGCAACATCTCGATGAACATCGCGATCAACCGGCGCTTCGACGTCGCCCTCACCGATACGCTGAATGGCTTCCGCGCCGTTCGACGCGAGGTCGCGCTCGAGGTCCAGCTCGCCGAAGACCGGCACACCATCGAGCAGGAAATGGTGATGAAGGTGCTGACGTACGGATATCGAGTCGTGAACCGGCCCACGCATGAATACGCGCGGCTGTTCGGCACGAGTCACATCGCGGTGTGGCGCGAATGGCCTACGTTCGTGCGCTGCGTGCTGGTGAACATCTTCCAGCCGCAGCGCGCACGGTCATACGCGTCGAACACGCATGGTGCGCGGGTCAAGCCGGCGCTGGAGACCTGGATGCGCGAGAGTCGGCCGCACGAGCGCACGTCGGCCGGCTCGTGACGGCCTCCGAACGGTGACCGACGCGACGCGGCAGGCGTGGCCGCGGTCGCGTTGGCTGTTGCTGGTGGCGGCGATCGGCGTGGCATTGGCGGCGGCGCTGATGCCGCATGCGTGGTACGACGCCTTGCCGCGGCAGGCGGAGTTGCCGCCGCCACCTATCAGCGGCGTTACGGTGCTGCGCCTCGTGTTGGCGGTGGAGGCCGCGGTGCTGTTGCTGGTGGCGGCGTTCGACTGGCGATTCGTGCGCATGGCCCCGACGTCGCGACTGGCGGGACATCTGCAGCGCGAGGAATCGGGCGACCTCACGCCGCGCGCGGCCGCCGTCGGTCTCACGATCATCACGCTGGTGGCGCTGGCGCTGCGGGTGTATCACCTCGACCGCGATCTTTGGCTCGACGAGATCTCGCCGATCCTCGACTACGCGTCGTTGTCGGTACCGCAGATCGTCGGCAGCTACCTGCGGTCGAACAATCACCTGTTGAACACGCTGCTGCTGAAGGGGATGATCGCGCTCTTCGGCGAGCAGGCGTGGTCGGTGCGCTTGCCGGCCGTCGCGTTCGGCGTGGCCGGTGTGCCGGCGCTGTACTGGTGCGCACGGCTGGCGCTTTCGCGACGCGCGTCGCTGGGCGCAGCGCTGCTGCTGGCGGTGTCGTACCACCATCTGTTCTTCTCGCAGAACGCCCGCGGGTACACCGCCTACCTCTGCCTGGCGCTGCTCAGCACGCGAGCCCTCGTGAACGGACTGCGTGACGATCGCGGGCGCGACTGGCTGCTGTACGTGATGGCCACCGTGCTGGGCGTCGCTGCGCTGCTGAATACGGCGTTCGTGCTGGCCGCCCAGGGGTTTGCGGCGCTGGCCGCCGTGTGGCGCGTGCATCGGGCGGGCGGCGCGGCGATGCCGCTGCTGCGCCGCGTGCTTGTGGTATTGGCGATTGCCGGATTTCTGAGCGCCGAACTGTATGCGGTCGCGATGCCCGAAGTGTACGTGGTGATTTCGAACGTCTACAAAACGCAGAGCACCGGCTTCGTGCTCTTCTCATGGGAGTTCGCGCGCGAAGTGCTGCGCGGTGTGAGTGCCGGGTTCGGTTCGGGCGGCGTCGGCGTCGGCGCGCTGCTGGCGGCGGTGCCATTTCTGCTGGTGGCGGCGGCCGGCGCGTTCGCCGTGCTTCGGCGCGCGTGGGCGCTGGCGTTGGCCCTCGCCCTGCCGGGCGTGCTCACGCTCGCGTTCCTGCTGGTGCGCGGACTCACCATCTCGCCGCGTTTCTTTTTGCTGTGGCTACCCCTGGCGGTGCTCACGGCCGTGGTGGCGATCGACGCCGGTGCCGGGTGGATCTGGCGTGCGCGGCCGAGGCGGGCCGTGCTGATGGGCACTGGCACCGTGGCAGTCCTCGCCATGTTGTCGGCCGCGTCGCTCGGGCGGTATTATGCGATACCGAAGCAGCCGTATCGCGCAGCGCTGGCCTACGTGGAGCGGGCGCGTAAGCCCGATGATCGCGTGGTGGTGGTGTATCTCGCCGAACTGGGCATGCGGTACTACGGCGCGCGCGCCGGTGCGCCCCTCGACGAGCGCTACCGCTTTGTGCGCACCGTGCCAGCGCTCGACAGTGCGCTGGCACAGCGCGGTGCAGGACGCGTGTGGTTGGTCGTCACCTTTGAACGAGCATTGCAGATGGATCTCCCGGAACTGAACGCGCGCGTGCACTCCGGCTGGACGCTGCAACACACGTTCGACGGTACGGTGGGCGATGGTGGGATCAGCGTGTGGCGCGAACGAGACGCTGCCGCCACATCGGGCACCGCGCCATGACCCAGCAGGCGTCGTGAACGGACGGTCGTGGTGAAAGTCGCGGTCATCGGATTGGGTAACGCGGGGGCCACGCTGCATCTGCCGGCGCTGACGGCCATGCGCGACGTCGACGTCGTGGGCGGGGTGGATCTCGACGCCACCCGCCGCGACCAGGCGAAGTCGACATTCCGGGTGCCGGTCTTCGCCAGTGTCGAGGAGATGTTCGCCACCGCGCGCCCCGACGTGGTGTGCATCGGCACGCCGCCGGGCTCACACGCGGCGCTCTGCCTGCAGTCGTTCAGCGCCGGTGCGCATGTGCTGTGCGAGAAGCCGTTCGTGTCCAGCATCGCGCAGGCGGACATGGTGTTGGCCGCCGCGCGCGCCGCCGGTCGTCGCGTCGCGCTCAATCACGAGTTCCGTGAGATGCCGGTGTTCAAGGCGGTGCGCGATGCCGTGAGCAGTGGCGCCACGGGGGGGCTCAACTTCGCGCAGGTGTGGCAACAAATCGATCTGCCGCCGTGGGCCGAGCCCGGCTGGCGCGGCGACATGCGGCAGCGCACACTGTACGAAGCCGGCGTGCACCTCGTCGATTTCCTCATGGCGCTGTTCGGGGAGCGTCCGCGCGCGGTGCAGGCGTGGACTTCCACCTGCGGCGTGCGCGAGGGTGAGACCGATGCCGTGGCGCTGCTCACCATGGAGTTCAGTCGTGGACGTCTGGCCACGATCACGCAGAACCGCCTGGCGAAAGGGGAAACGCAGTACTTCGAGGTCCGCGCCGACACCGACCGCGCGTCGTTGCGCGCGTCATTCGGCGGCCGTGCCCGCATTTCCGCCGGTTTGTTTCGCAGCACGCGCCCGCATATGCGTGTGGAATACGGCATCGCCGGTATCGCCTGGCAGGAAGTGGGCGCCACGCGCTCCATGCTGGCGCGCAATCCGAAGGACCCCTGCATGGTGGCGACGCGCGATGTATTCGAGCGCTCTCTGGCGGCGTTCCGCGATGGCACCGAGCCACCGGCCAGCGGTGAGCTGGGCCGCGACGTGATGACGGTCATCGCCGCGGCGTACCACTCGGCCGCGATCGGGCAGCGGGTCACGATCGACGACGCCTTGATCGCGGAGTTGCGCGATGTGCAGATCGGGTAAGTCGCGATGAGTCACGCACCGATCGGCGCGTTGATCGTCGGAGCCGGCCTGATGGGTCGTTCTCATGCGCACGCCATCACGGCGAGCGGCGGGGTGGTGGTGGGGGTGGTCGACCCCGATCCGTCTCGCGCCACCGCGCTCGCTGGCACGGCTGGCCGCGTGCCAGTGTTCGCCGACGTGGCGTCGGCGCTGCAGGCCACGACGCCCACGGTGGTGCACGTATGCACGCCGCTGCCCGCGCACCGGGCGGTGATCGAAGCGGCATTTCACGCCGACTGTCATGTGATCGGCGAGAAGCCGCTCACGGCCACGGCACCCGAAGCCGAGGCGCTCTGTGCGCTCGCCGCCGCCCGCGGCCGTCATCTGGTGCCGGTGCATCAGTTTCCGTTCCAGCAGGGGGTGCGCGATCTACTGGCGAGGCGCGACGTGCTGGGCACCATCGTACACGTCGAACTCATGATAGCATCAGCGGGCGCCAGCGGCCCGCGCGACGCCGACGATGTCGTGGCGGAGATCCTGCCGCACTGTCTGTCCCTGACGCAGGTGCTGTTGCCGACGTCGCACGGCGAGACGTCGCACGGCGAGGGGTCGCTACACGGTTTGCCGTGGCAGGTCACGCGCGTAAGCCCCGGTGAATGGCGCATCACCGCGCACGCAGATTCCGCATCGATCGCGTACGTGATCTCCATGTCGGCGCGGCCGACGTGCGCGGAACTGCGGGTGTTCGGCACCAAGGCCTCGGCGGTAGCCGACCTGTTCCACGGCTACTCGGTGATCGATACCGGCGCGGTGACTCGCGCCTCGAAGGCGGCGCGTCCGTTTCGCGTGGCTGGCCGTTCGATGGTGGCGGCTTCGGCGAATCTGGCGCGGCGCGGACTGCGCGCCGAGTCGACGTATCCCGGGCTGCAGGCGCTCGTGCATCGGGCGTATCTCGCGTTCGCGGGCCGCGGCGACGTGCCCATTACGCCGCGCACTCTGCTCGACGTAGCCCGTGCGCGCGACCGGCTGATCGCGCTCAGCGGCTGGACCACTCCGTGAGTCATTCGTGAACGCGCCGGCGCTGAGCATCGTGCTGGCCGTCTCCCACGACGATGCCCTGCGCGACGGTTCGCTCGCCGCCGCCCTCAGTGCGATTGCGCAGAGTGTCGCCGGGGTGACCGGCGGCCTCACGCACGAGGTGATCGTGGTGGCCGCGAACGCGCAGGGGCTTCCCCTGCCGAGTGCGCTTCCGTCGGCGCGCTTCGTCACCGTCGCGCCTGGTGCGCTCACGCCCGTGAACTGGGGCCTCGGCCTGCGCGCCGCCAGCGGACGCGTGGTGGCCTTCACCACGTCGCAGATGTGCGTGAGCATCACGTGGGCCGGTGCGCTGCTGGAGGCGATCAACGGCGGCGTCGATGCCGGGGTGATTGGCGCGGGTGGACCGGTCGCGCTGCCAGCCGTCGCGTCGGACGCCGACGCCGCCACGCTGGTCCGCTTCAGTGCGTTCCTGCCCGGACGCTGGCCCCGCGTGATGTCGGCCCACGATATCCCCGGCGACAATGCCGCCTATCTGCGCGCGCATCTCGTTGAGCATGAGGACCTGCTGCGCGACGGGTTCTGGGAGGTCGAATTCCATCGGCGGTTCGCCCGCGCGGGCAAGCAACTGCTGATGGTCCCGGCGGCACTGGCCACCGCGCAGGGCGTCGTCGACCTGCGTGCGCTTCGGGCACACCGCTTCGCGCATGCCGTCTCGTTCGGCGGCAGCCGGGTCGACCGGCATGGTCAATCGGCGATCCGGATCGTGCTGGCCGCGCCGCTCGTGCCGCTGGTGCTGGCGGCGCGCATCGCCCGCCGGGCACGCGCCGCGGGTGTGGATCATGCTCGGATTCGGCGGGCCCTCCCAGCCGTCGTGCGGCTCACGATCGCCTGGGCCGCGGGAGAGGCAGTCGGTGCCTGGCGCGCCGCCGTCGGGCGCGGCAATCAAGTAACGTTCGCGCATGAGTGACGTGACGCCGATCGCGCCTGAGACCGGGAGGGAAGCCGCGCATCACACCGGGAGCTACCGGCCGCCGCCGATGCTGTCAGTGGTTGTGCCGTCGGTCAATGGCTGGTCGGATCTCGTCGCCTGCTTGTCGGCGCTCGAGCGGGCCGAGTCGCGCACACAGACGCGGCTCGAGGTGCTCGTGCCGGAGCGGTGCGGCAGTGCGGTGCGCACCCACGTGTCGCAGCGCTTCCCCTCGGTCCGCCTGTTACCGGTGGCCGGTACCACGACAATCCCGCACATGCGCGCCCTGGCGATCGACATGGCCACGGCACCCACGGTCGCCGTGATCGAGGATCATGTGATCGTGCCGGAGCAGTGGGCGCAGCAGATCGTCGAGGCGTGCCGCGGCGATGTGCGGGTGGTGGGTGGCGCCTTGGTGAACGCGGCCACGGCCAGCACGGTGGACTGGGCCGCCTTTCTCTGCGAATACAGTCACGTGCTCACGCCGCGCCCCGCTGGCCCCGCCGAGTGGCTGATGGGTAACAACACGGCCTATGATCGCACCGCGCTGCAGGAGTGCGCGGAGGTCGTGCACGCCGGGCGGTGGGAGCACGTGCTGCACGACGAGCTGCGTCGGCGCGGCATCGTGCTCTGGAACCGCCCGGACATCGTGGTGGGGCACAAGAAGCATTACACCGTCAGCGAGTACGGTGCACAACGATTCCTGTACGCGCGGGCGTACGCCGCCGATCGCGTGCGCTCGTCGTCGATGCCGTCTCGGCTCGCGTACGGTGCGGCGGCGATGGCGCTGCCCGTGCTGCTCTACGCCCGCATCACGTCGCGCGTGTGGCGGAGTGGCGCCCACCGCCGGGAGCTGCTGCAGTCCCTGCCGCTACTCGCGCTGTTCGTGACCGCGTGGGGGCTCGGTGAGGTCACCGGTGCCTGGTTCGGCGACGGCGGTGCCATGGCGAGGGTGTGCTGATGCCCGGTGTGTCGGTGGTGGTTGCCGCGTGTGGCAGCGAGGCGCTGTTGCCGCAGTGTCTCGCGCACCTCGACGCCGAGCGTCACCCGCGTGACGTGGCGCGACGCGCATGAAGATCGGCATCGACGCCTGCACGTGGGTGAACCGTCGTGGCTACGGTCGCTTTACGCGCGGGCTCGTGCAGGCCATGGTGAACGCGTGTCCGCAACACGACTTCACGCTGGTGGTGGATAGCACGATGGCGCGCGATGCGTCCTTCCCGGCGCGGACCCATCTGCACGTGGTGCAGACCTCCGAACGTCAGGCCACGGCGGCGTCGGCCGATGGCTCCCGTCGGCCAGCCGATCTATTGCGCATGGGTCGCGCCATCGGTGCGCTCGACGTGGACGTCTTTCTCTTCCCCACCTCGTTCTCGTACGTGCCCGTGTTCGGGCGGACCCCGGTGGTCACGGTGTTTCACGATGCCACGGCCGAGATGCATCCGGCGTTGATCTTCCCCCGCGCCCTGCCACGGCTGCTGTGGACGATCAAATCACAGCTCGCCCGCCGGCAGTCGCGGCGCATCGTGACCGTGTCGGAGAATGCCCGCGCCCAGATCGCCCATGTGTTCGGCATGCCAGTCGGCGAGATCGATGTGGTCAGCGAAGGGGCCGATCCGATCTTTCAGCCCGACTCCGACTCTGCCGCCGAAGCCACCAACGTGCGCGTGCAATACGGGCTGCCGGCGGAGGGCGCCCTGTTGCTGTACGTGGGCGGATTGAGCCCACACAAGAACATCGACGGCCTGTTGCGCGCGGTCGCCGCGCTGCCGCCTTCGCTCTCGCCTTGGCATCTGGCCATCGTCGGGGACGTGGCGAACGACACATTCCTCACCTGCGCGCACGCGCTGCAGACACAGGCGCGCGCGCCCGGTCTTGCCGGCCACGTCACCTTCACCGGCTTCGTGCCAGACGACCAGCTCGCTGCACTCTATCGCGCGTCCACCGTGCTGGTGTTGCCGTCGTTCAGCGAGGGGTTCGGGTTGCCGGTGCTCGAGGCCATGGCGTGCGGTGTCCCGGTGGCGGTGAGCAACCGCTTCTCGCTGCCGGAAATCGTAGGCGATGCCGGTGTGCTCTTCGATCCGGACTCCGCGCCCGACATCACGCAGGCGCTCTCGCGCGTGCTCGGTGATGCCAACCTGCGCGCCATGATGCGTGCCAAGGGATTGCAGCGCGCGGATGCCTACTCGTGGCGCCGCGGGGCGGAGCGCATGGCGCAGTTGCTGGAGCGTGTCGTCGCGCCATCGGGAGCGGCCGCATGACACCGCGTCGCTTCTGCTTCGTCACCACGTTTTATCCGCCGTATCACTTCGGCGGAGACGGCGTGTTCGTGTACCGGCTGGCCGAGGCGCTGGCGGCGCGCGGGCATCGGGTGGATGTGATTCACTCCATCGACGCGTATCGCGCGAAGGTGGACGCCGAACCGTCGGTGGCGTTCACTGACCATCCCAACGTACGTCGCATCGGACTGCAGTCGGCGCACCCGCGCTGGTCGGCGCTCCAAGTGCATCAGACGGGACGTCCGCTGCCGTACGCGGCACAGCTCGACGCACACTTCGCCGCGAACGCGTACGATGTGATTCACTACCACAACGTGTCGCTCATGGGTGCGCCGTCGATCTTGCGTATGGGCACGGCGGTGAAGTTTTACACGACGCACGAGTACTGGCTCGTGTGTCCCACGCACGTGCTGTTCAAGAACGACCGGGAAGCGTGCACGTCGCGTGCGTGTCTCAGCTGCACGCTGCGCAGCCATCGCCCACCGCAGTGGTGGCGCGCCACGTCGCAGCTCGCCGACAGTCTGGAGTCGGTTGATGCGGTCCTTACGCCCAGCCGGTTCGCACGCGACCGGCACGCGAGTGATGGCATCGCCAAGCCGCTCACGCTGCTGCCGCACTTCGTGCCGGTGCCGACGGATGCGGAACTGGCGGTGTCGTCGCCGTCGGAGCGGCCGTATTTCCTGTATGTCGGTCGACTCGAGCGACTGAAGGGCGTGCAGGATCTGCTCACGATCTTTTCGACCTATCGCGACGCCGACCTGCTCATCGTGGGTTCGGGCGAGAGCGAAGCGTCATTGCGCGCCGCTGCACAATCGCTGCCGCACGTGCACTTCCTCGACACCGTGCATCCGTCGGCACTCGACAGCTACATCCAGCAGGCGATCGCGCTGCTGGTGCCGTCGTTGTGCTATGAAACCTTCGCGCTGAGCGCGGCCGAGGCGATGGCCTACGGCACGCCGGTGATTGGGCGGCGTATCGGTGCGGTGCAGGAGCTGCTCGAGATTTCGGGTGGTGGGCTCACGTTCGAGACGCTTGCCGAGTGCCGCGCCGCCATGGAACGGATGCGGCTCGAGCCCGAGGTCCGCGCCAAGTTCGCCGATGCCGGTCGGGCGTTCGCGCAACGCGAGTGGACCATCGAGGTGCATCTCGCGCGCTACGAGGCGCTGGTGGAGTCGCAGCTGGAGAAGCGCGCCGCGAGGCGGCCATGACCGGTGCGGCGGTCCCGATTCTCACGTATCACTCGTTGGACGACTCGGGGTCGGTGATCTCGACGTCCCCGGGAGTGTTTCGCGCGCAGATGGAGCTGATAGCGCGCCGTGGGTACCGGGTGATCGCGTTGCGCGAACTACTCGATGCGTGGGACCGCGCCGAGACGGTGGCGCCGAACACCGTGGTGCTCACGTTCGACGACGCCACCGAAAATCTGCTGCCGCACGCGCTGCCGGTACTTTCGGCGTTGCAGTTCCGCGCGACGATCTTCGCGGTGAGCGGCAAGCTGGGCGGTGTAAACGACTGGCCGGACCAAGCGCCTGGCATTCCCCGCGTGCCGCTGTTGTCGCGTAGCGGACTGGCCGAGTGTATCGCGGCGGGCTGTGAAATCGGCGCGCACTCGGCCACGCATGCGCGACTCGACACGATGTCGCCAGCGGCGTGGTCCGCGGAGGTCGCCGGCTGTCGCGAGGCGTTGGAGTCGACGCTCGGCGCGTCGGTCACGTCGTTCGCGTATCCGTTCGGTCACTCGAACGCGGCCCTGCGCGCGATGGTCGCACAACACTACCGCGCGGCGGTCGGTACGCAGTTACGGGTGGCCGCGCCCACCGACGAGCGGTACGAGCTGCCGCGGGTGGAGATGTACTACTGGCGGAGTCCGTCGGTGTTTCCGCTGTTCGGGCATCGTGCCGGCGACTGGTACTTGCGGGCGCGCGCGGCGGCCCGCGCGGTGCGTGCCTCGTGGTCCCGGTGAGCCGGCGCAAGGCCTTCGCGATGGCGGCGTACCGGGGGATCGGTCGCTGAGTACGCGCGCGCCGTCGTCGACGCTCACCCGGTTCAGCGCACTCGCGTTGGCCGATGTCGCGTCGCGCGGCCTCGCCTTTCTGGGCACGTTGCTGATCGTACGCGCCTTCGCAGACGAAGCGTTCGGCCAGATCGGCGTGGCGACGACGGTGGTCACCTACGCGCTGCAAGCGAGTACGTGCGGGCTCGATGTGTTCGCGGTCCGTCACGGGGCGCGATATCCCGACCGGATCGGCGCGACGGCGAGCTCCGTGATGGCGATGCGTGGTGCCTTGGGGTTGGCGGCGTACACGGTCCTTCTGGTGGTGTGCTGGGCGCTGCCGGCGCTGCGTCCGATCCTGCCGTTGGTGGCACTGTTCGGTCTGACGGTCTTCACCGGTGCGCTGTCGCTCACGTGGGTGCCGCAGGCGCTGCAACAGACCCGCGTGTTGGCCGCAGCGAATCTTTCCATCGGTGTGCTGTACTTCCTGGGCGTGTTGCTTATCACGCGGACAGGCGGGCCGCTGTGGAGCATTCCGATGGCACAGGTGGCAGCCGAAGCGCTGGTGGCGGTGGGACTCTTCCGGTGGCTGCGGGGGCGTGCCGAGCGACTGACGGCGCCATGGCCGGTGGCGGAGTGGGGGCGTGTGCTGCGCGAGTCGGCGCCGATCGGCGCGTCGTGGCTGTTGCGCACCATCGCGCTGGGCTCCGATCTCGTGCTCTTGCGCCTGCTGCTGGTCGGTGACGCTCAGATCGGCTGGTACAACGGCGCCTGGCGCCTGTTTGGGCTGATGATGGGACTAAGCGCCGTGTACTTCACCATTCTCTTTCCGCGCCTCTCGCAACGGGCGGCCGAATCGCCGGCCGCGTTCCGCGCGGAAGCGCTCGGATCGCTGGCCCGCGTGATGCCGCTGGCGCTGGCGGGAGCGGTTGGCGTGGCGGTATTGGCTCCTTGGGCGCTCGGACTCCTCTTCTCACCCTCCTTCGCCGGTGCGGCGATGGCGCTCCGCATTCTGGCGGCGGCGGCAGTCGTGAATGTGGTGAACAACCATTTCCGCTATATGCTGCTCGCCACCAACCGGCAGCAGGTCGACCTACGCAATACGACGTTCGCCACGGCGGCGCATGTGGCGTTCAAGGTGATGCTGATCCCGATCGCCGGGATCGAGGGGGTCGCCGTGGGCACCCTGGGGGGTGAACTGGTGGTGCTTGCGTTGGGTCTGTGGGCCACGCGCGGCGACCTAGTTCGGAGGGTCACTCCCGAGTGACAAGCTGTGAAGCGTCCTTTATGTTTCTCGAATGATGCAGCGGTGGACGGACCATTTTCCCTTTCGCATGCCCAAGACCCACCCTCCCAAGTTGTCGTCGGTTCTCCCGGTGCTGATGGTCCTCGGCGCCGTGTTCCCCGGCGCGCGTGCCGCGCAGGCGCAAGTGGACTATCGGAATATCGATTCCGGCAGGCCCGTGCGAATCGGTGACGCCACCCCCACCGCGCGCCGGTCGCTCGAGGTGAACCTGGGCAATGGCCGCGTACAGCAGCTGTCACAGGGGCGGTATCGCCTTCAGCTGGAACCGCGCGTCACGTATGGGCTGCTGCCGCGCACGGAAGTCTCGCTGCGCTCGCCGATCTTCTTCAACGAACGAGCGCTCCGTCCGCGGGCCGGTGTGGCCGGTGTCGGCGTGGGCTTCGAGCATCAGCTGCGCATCGAATCGCTGCATCTGCCGGCTCTGGCCGTTGGCAGTGAGCTGTTCGTACCCACCGGTCCGCAGGCGCTGCCGCCCACGTACTCGGTGCGTGGCATGATGACGCGCTCGTTTCCGGTGGGACGCATCCATTTCAACGGTGCGTACGGCAATTTCAACGTGCGCACCCCGGTCGGCTTCGAGAAGATCCTCCCGCCCATTCACGGCGCCTGCAGTGTGGCGCCGACGGAATTGGCGATGACGGTGCGGTTCGCCTGTACGCCGTCGTCGTTGCTGAGCGCGGCGGTGCCGGGTGCGACGCAAGCACATGATCGCTGGCTGTTCGGCATGGCGGTCGACAAGTCGCTGCCGCTGCGCTCCACGTTGCTCATGGCCGACGTGTTCGGACAGAAGTACCGCAGTATCGGTCGTCCGGTCGACTGGACGGGTGAAGTCGGTATTCGGACGCAGATCTCGCGAACGATCGTGTTCGATGCCGCATTCGGCCGCCTGTTCACCGGTGAAAGCCGCGGCACGTTCCTCACCTTCGGCACGACGATCAGTCGTGCCCTTACGCTGTAGGCAATCATGCTTCTTCGCACCTCGACACGGCCGCGACCGTTCGTGCGCGCCCTACTGGCGGCCACGTTCACGTGCAGCGTGATCTCCGCGGTGGCGGCCACCCCGGCGCAGGCACAGGCCCGGAAGTACTTCGAACAGATGTATCTGCCGGGTTCGCACAGCTTCGCGTTCAACACGATGTATCCGCGCGCCAGCTATCTGTTCAATGCGTTCGACTACGGGCACGCCATTCTGTACGAACGGTTGTGGCGCTCGCCGAGTACAGCCGCGCGTGATCTCGACGGACGTGAGTACGACCTGTTGACCCAAAAGCTGCTGGAAAAGCCGCCGCGCGTGCCACTCGATGAGGCCGCCGTCGGACCGTCCTGGGCGTTGCTGGCACCGGAAACGCTGGCCATGTTCAGCTGGGCACACATGCTGCACCGGCAGCTGTACGACGTGCTCGTGCACGACGCGGGCAAGCCCGCCGAGCGCGACGCGCACGTGGCCGAGCTGGTGCGCTACTACAAGACGCGCCCCTTGCTCGCGTTCAGCTCGCACCCCAAGGACATGAACTTGATGGAGGGGCAGTCGTACTCCCTCGCCTTTCGCAAGCAGAATCCCAAGTTCAATGGCCTCGTCTGGTCCTATCATTGGATTCAGATGACGCTGTACGAAGCCATGCTGGCCTCCGAGGCGAAAGCGGACATGGACGTCAACGTGAATGCGGTCGTGGACCGCTTCTACGAAATGACGCGTGGGGGAATCGACAAACTGCCCACCGTCATGCCGATGTCCCCGGCGATTGCGCCCGACTTCTCGACGCGTTATCCGGAAGCGGCCATCATCTTCGACAACCTGCATTCGCTGCACGACGTGGTGTCGGACATTCTGGCGAATCCGAATGTTCCACGCGACAAGAAGCGCGCCACGATACTCGACGCGTCAAAGCAGTATCGCGATTCCACGACCAGCGTGACGACCGTCGACGAGTGGGTGTCGATGGGGCACGCGATGGGACTCACGCAGCAGGGAGGCCCGGCGCCGGTGCCGCGCCGTCCGGCACCGAAGGCTGCGGCACCGCACAAACATCCAGGTTCATGATGCTTCACACGTTTCGATCCGTTGCCCGTCGCGTCTCGACACTCGCCATGATTGCAATCGTGGCCGCATGTGGCGGTCCGGCACCGACCGATGGAGATCCGAGTCTTCCGGCGCAGTCCGCCAACGGCTACTGGGTCGGGATCGAGCAGGCCGGCGCGCTGCATCTGCACATCGTGTTCGTGCAGACTGGTACCACCTTGACGATGCAGCCCAGCTGCACCGCCGAGCGGTGTGCCCTGTACCCGTTCAGTCAGACGGGCGTCGGGTTCGTCGGCAACGATCTGCCCGTCACGTTGACGGCGGTGACCGGTTCGTTCACCAATCCGACAATCACGTTCACGTTCACGCTCAGCAACAATCGCCGGTTCACGTTTACGGGGCGCATGGCGGAGGACAAGTTGATGACCGGCAAGATCAGCGGGCCGACCTTGCCCGAAACCACCATTACGTTCGAGAAGAGAAGCACGACGTGATGGCACCCGTTCGAACCGTGCGGGCATGGTTGCTGCTCAGTGCGGCGGCGCTGCTCGCCTGTAACGGCGGAGACTCCACGGGGCCAGACGTGATCTCCGCACCGACCGGTGTCACGGTCACGCTCACCTCGCTGACATCGGTGCGGGTCGATTGGACCGCGAATCCCGCACGTGAGTCGGTACAGCGGTATACCGTGCTCAGGAATGGGTCGCCGATTCGCGACGTGACCGTGCCGACCTATATCGATTTCGGACTGACCGAACTGCAGACGTACGTCTACACCGTGGTGGCGGTCGGCAGCGGTTCCGCCCAATCGGCGCCGTCGGCCGTGACGGCGCAGTCAACCTTCACGCTGCCCGACCTGACCGGCCCGACGATCGCGAGCTCCGTGCCCGCCGCGAATGCCACCAACGTCGCCATCACGGCACCGATCAGTGTGACGGCCAGCGAGCCGCTCGATCCGGCGACGGTGTCCAGCGAGAATGTCGTCCTGCGCGCGACGGGAACGACCGCGAGCGTGCCCGGTGTCGTCGCCTACACGGCCGGCGCGTCGTCGTTCACCTTCACGCCCTCGATCCCGCTGACGCCGAGCACCGCGTACACGTTCGACGTGTCGACGGCGTTGCGTGATCGCGCCGCCAATCGACTCCTCGCGGCCTATCGGGTGCCATTTACTACCGCCGCGCCGATCGATGCGACCCCGCCCAGCGTCGTCGCCTTCTCACCAGTTGCGGGAGCGGTCGATGTCTCCGTCCGGACCACGGTGACGGCCACGTTCAGCGAGGCGATGAACGCCGCGACCATCAACTCGACGTCGATGACGTTGGCGCCGACGGCCGGCGGCGCGGCAGTCCCGGCGACAGTTTCGTATACGGCGGGTACGCGCACCGCGACGCTGACGCCGACGGCGCCGCTCGCGGCGTCTTCATCGTATACGGCACGCGTGACCACGGCGGCAGCAGACGCTGCCGGAAACGGATTGACGGCGGTGTCGACGTGGCAGTTTGTCACCTCGGCGCCGGTCGACGAGTCCGCGCCGACCGTCACGTTGGTCTCTCCCGCTGCCGGAGCAACCAGTGTCCCGTTGGCTGCCGTCATGGCCGTCACGTTCAGTGAAGCGATGAATCCGGCGACGATTACCGCGGCGACGGTCACCCTCACCCGTGCGCCCGGGGCGGTGCCCGTTCCCGCCGTGGTCGAATATGCCGCGGCTGCCAACCGTGCCACCCTCACGCCGGCGGCACCGCTCACCCTAGGCGCCAACTACACCGTGACGGTGACCACCGGCGCGCGCGACGTTTCCGGCAACCCGCTGGCGTCTCCCTTCACGTCGACGTTCGCCACGCTCGCGGCCGATGTCATTGCACCGACGGTGACCGGCACCTTCCCGTCGAGTGGCGCGGTCAACGTGAACCCCACGGCGACGCTCACCGCCACCTTTAGTGAGACGATGCAGGCGGCATCACTGACTGCCGCGGCCTTCGTGGTGCGCACCACCACGGGCGGGACGGCGGTCGCAGGATCGGTCAGCTACAACGCCGCGACGCGCACGTTATCGTTTGCACCGACCGCGCGACTGGCCGGCAACACAGGGTATACGGCAACCATTACCACGGCAGCCCTCGACTCCGCCGGCAACGCGCTCGCGGCGGCACGGGTGTTCACGTTCACCACGGCGGCGACCACCGACGACACACCGCCGCGCGTGGCGAGCTCTGTTCCGGCGGAGAACGCGGCGGGCGTCGATATCATGACGACGATCGCCGTGCGCTTTGATGAAGCGATGGACGTGACGACGATGACCAACGGTGCCGTCGTCGTGCGGGTGGCCAATACGGTCGAGTTGCTCAGCGGCAGTAGTACGTACGACTCGGGCACGAATACGCTGACGTTCCGACCAACCGCGCCCTTGGAGTATGTCACCACGTACACCGTGTCGGTGGGTGGAGGTGCACGTGATCTGGCCGGCAATCGTGTGGAGCCAAAGTCATTCAACTTCCAGACGCGGCCCGCACCGGCGCGCGTGGAGACGTTCACACCGTCCGACCGCTCCAGCGACCACGACGCCGCTACGCCCGTGTCGGTCACGTTCAGCCTGCCGATGATCTCGAGCACGATCAACGCCAGCACGTTCATCCTGCGCAGCCGCAATACCGCACTGCTGGTGCCGGGCACTGTGTCGTATAACTCCGCCACCCGCACCGCCACGTTCACGCCGTCGTCGCCGTTGGCGAACAACAGTGGCTACGTCGCCACCGTGACGACGGGGGTGACC
Source organism: Gemmatimonas sp. (assembly GCF_031426495.1). Lineage (NCBI taxonomy): Bacteria > Pseudomonadati > Gemmatimonadota > Gemmatimonadia > Gemmatimonadales > Gemmatimonadaceae > Gemmatimonas > Gemmatimonas sp. Next base: position 131,152 of record NZ_JANPLK010000084.1, read on the forward strand.
GACGTCAACGGCCAGGCGCTCGAGGCGCAGGCGCAGTCGTGTTTCACCCCGCGGGCCGGCGCGGTGACCGCCGTGTCGATGAGCGGCTTCTGGTCGGGTGAGTCCGCCTGCACGGATGTCCATTGGCATGTGCGCCTCGTGCAGAGTGGTAGTGCGCTCTCCCTCGATACGACGGGTTGCGACGCGCCGGCGAACGCCGGTCGATGCCAGCTCTCAGCGCTCAATGCCGAAGGCGCGCTGGCGCTCGGTGGGCAGAGCAACGTGCGCATTGCCTCGGTCACCGGAAGCGTGTCGGGCAACGCGGTGACCTTCACGCTGACCGGCTCGAACGGGCTCACGTTCACGTTTACAGGAGCGTTCACCAACGCCAACGGATCGCCCAATCCGTGGATCATTGGAAGCATCGGTGGCGCGACGCTCCGGCCGGTCGGAATCACGTTCGAGAAGCAGTCGCCGTAGTGAGTGCGGCGGCGCCGTTTCTTTCGGTAGTGGTGCCGGCCTATCGCTGTGCGGCGTACCTGCAGCAGTGTTTGCGCGGCCTGCAGGCCAGCGATCTGCCGCGCGCGTCGTGGGAACTGATCGTCGTGGATGACGGCAGCCCTGACAACACCGCTGATGTCGCGCGCACCGCGGCCGATCGTGTACTGCGCGTGGCCGATGGCCCGCGTGGTCCGGCCCACGCCCGCAACATGGGTGCACGCGCCGCCACGGGTTCGGTGCTGGTGTTCATCGACGCCGACGTCGTGGTGGCGCCCCACACGCTACGCGGTTTTGCGTCGCACTTTGCGGCCGATCCGACACTCGGCGCGGCGTTCGGTGCCTACGACGACGCGCCGGCAGAAATGGATTTCATCTCGCAGTACCGCAATCTCCTGCACCGCTACGTGCATACGCTGCATCCCGGCGAGGCCGACACGTTTTGGGCGGGCTGCGGTGCGGTGCGGCGCGACACGTTCCTCGCGGTTGGTGGGTTCGACGCCGTGCGCTATCCGCGCCCGCAGATCGAAGACATCGAGTTGGGCTATCGGCTGCGCGAGGCCGGTGCGCGCATCGTGCTCGATCCGGAGCTGCAGGGCAAACACCTCAAGCGATGGAGCTTCGGGAACATGGTGCGCACTGATCTGCGAGAGCGCGCCATTCCCTGGATGCACCTCATCCTGCGTCGCGGCGAAGCGATGCAGCGCGGACCGCTCAACCTCCGCGTGCGCGAGAAGCTATACACCATCTTCACCGCGATCGGGGTCGCGGCCACGATGGGTGCGTTTGTGTTCTGGAACAACGCCTTGGCCTACATCGGGGCATTCTGCGTGGTGGTCGTGTTGCTGGGGAACGCCGCGCTGTTGTCGTGGTTCGGCTCGCGTCGTGGTTTCTTCTTCGCTGTCGGTGTGGCGCCGCTGCGATTGCTGTACTACGCCGAGGCCGGTCTGGGTGCCGCTTGGGCGATCGTGACCCACAGACCGCAAGTCGAACCCGTCCGGCTCCCTCCGCTCGCGGCGTATGAGCAAACGGCGTCGTAACGCGGCACCGTCACCCGACACGGGAACGTCGTCGATACCGGGAAGCGCGGCCGCGGAGTTGCCCTCGGCGGTGAACTGGGAACGGGTGTGCTTGGCACTGCTGGCCTTGGTGCCGTTGCTCGTGACGGCGTGGCAGCTGCTACCGGAGTTCACGACACCGGTGCCCGCCAGCAATGACCTGGCCTTGCACTGGCAGATGGTGCAGGGCGCGAGTCGGGAGATGGCGCACTGGCGCAATCCGCTCGATTTCTGGATGCCGCAGCTCGAGCTCGGCTACCCGCAGTTTCTGTACTACCAGAATCTTCCGCACCTCGTGGTGGCGGGCGTGCACCGCCTGCTGTTCGGGCTCGTCGAGTTGCGCACGGTGTTCGACGGCGCGCGCTATCTGCTGCTGATTGGATTACCCCTCACCGTGTACTGGTCCATGCGCCGCATGGACTTCTCGGTGCGCGCCGCGGCCATCAGTGCCGCCGCGACCACACTGTTCGCCAACCGCGATGGCTACGGCTTGGAGTACGACGGACAGCTGTGGCTCGGTCGCGGTCTCTTCACACAATTGTGGGCCGAGCATCTGTCGTTGATCGCGATGGCAGGACTCTATCGCCTCATGCGCACGGGACGTGGGTACGCCGGCACGATTGCCGCCCTTGCCGCGCTGGCGCTGTCGCACTTCATCTGGTCGTACATGATGGCGATGACCGGCGTGTTGCTGTGCGTATTGTTGTCGACGCGTGACACGTGGAAGGCGAACCTGCTACGTCTCATCATCGTGGGCGCGCTCGCCATGGCCATCTCGGCGTACATGCTGATTCCGTTCGCGACGAGCTCCGGCAGCTATCTCGCGATGTTTCCCGGGATCACGGCGCCTGATCTTGATGAGAGCCGTTCGCTGCTCAGCGCGCTGCAGCGCCTGGTGATCGACGAAGATCGTTGGCCGATCCTGACGGCACTGTCGCTGACGGGCGGCGTGGCGGCGCTTGTCATGCGGACCCGTTCGGCGCGTTTTGCGCTGGTCGGTACACTCGTGTGGTTGCTGTTGTACCAGTTCCGCCCCACGGAAGTGAATTGGCTGGGGCGCGTACTGCGGTACGACGGGCATTTGGTGTACCGGTTTATCGGCATCGCCGATGTGTTCTTGCTCATGCTGATCGGCGTCGGCGGCGAGTGGATCTGGCGCGCCATGGTGGATCGGCGGGTGGGACGCGTCGACGCACCGGCAACCGCCGCGCCGCGTTCCCTCGGCGCCATGTTGGCCGCCACCGCACTGCTGCTGGCGATCCTCTCGCCGGCAATGCGCGACCGCGCCACGTTCTTCGGTCGCGACGGCCGTGCGATGACCGCCACGCGCGCCGCGTTGGCGGCCGATTCTGATCTGACCACCGTGCTCGATACGATCGCGGCGCAACCGGGCGGGCGCGCCTACATGGGCCTGGCCAGCAACGGCGGCAAGCAGTGGCGCATCGGTCCGCTCATTCGCGCCTACGACGTACTCAAGGACCGCGGACAGCCCGCCGTCGCCCCGCTGTTTCAAGGGTTGTCGCTCAACGCCGATATGGTCGTGAGCTTCCGCGATCGTGACCCTGCACAGTACGACCTGCTCGACGTGCGCTACGTGGCCTTGCCGAGCGGTGCACCGGTGGACGGATTTATGACGCCGCTCGCGCGCACGCCGCGCTACACGGTGTATCGCGTGGCCACGACCGGCATGGCGACCTACGGTGCGGTCGTGGAGCGACACGCCGCTGGTTCACAGCTCGACCTGCTGCGCGGCGTGGACCAATGGAGCAAGAGTGCAGGGCCAGCGGCAAAGCAGTTCATCCGCTGGGACTTCCGCCAGCCGGGCGGCGCGTCGATGCCCACTGGTGCCTGTCCTGGCGGCGGTCGCACGCTGTCGGAGCATGCGGACGCGGGCATCATCGACCTCGTGGTTGCGTGCGATTCGCCGTCGTCGCTCATCATCAAGACGACATATCATCCCAATTGGCGCGTTACCGTGGATGGCAGGCCGGTGTCCACGTACATGGTGTCGCCGGTGTTCATCGGTATCGATCTGCCGGCGGGGCAGCACACGATTGCGGCACGCTACACGATGGCCACTGGCAAGTGGATCCTGCTGGCGTTCGGTGCGCTGGTACTGGCGATCGTGTGCATGGTGCGCGACCGGTTCGACGCGCTGCCGCGTCGATTCCTACCAGTCTAACGTGACGCCCTTCTGGCCGGGATTCCAGCACTGTGGACTTACCCCGAAAAAGTGGACGCGTAATTGAAAGGAACTACGCGGCCTTCAGTAACTGCGCTTCGTACTCCGCCGGACTGACGTACCCCAAGGTCGAGTGCCGTCGCTTCCGGTTGTACCACGTCTCGATGTACCGGAAGATGGCGCGTCGCGCCTCGTCTCGGGTGTGCCAATCGTGCGTCATCACCAGCTCGAACTCGAGCGTCGCAAAGAAGCTTTCGGCGACGGCGTTGTCATAACAGTCGCCCTTACCGCTCATGCTCGCCAGCATGCCGTGCGCCGCCAGTTCCGTACGATGCGCGGCAGACGCGTATTGACTCCCGCGATCACTATGAAAGATCACGCCCGGCGCCGGCTGCCGTGCCTCCCGCGCCATCCGCAGCGCGCTGAGCACCAGGTCCACCTCCATGGTGTCGCGCATCGCCCACCCGATGCAGCGCCGCGAGGCGAGATCCAAGACGGTCGACAAGTACAGAAACCCTTCGCGCGTCGGGATATACGTGATGTCGCCCACCCACACCTGATTCAGCGCCACGCCGTGGATATCGAACTGCCGGGCGAGCCGATTCGGCGCGATGGGATCGGCGTGATTTGAGTCGGTGGTGGTCACGCGACGGCGCGTTCTCGGTCGCGCCGCCAACCCAGCCTCCTGCATCAGACGCGCGACGCGCTTGGTGCTCGTGGGCAGTCCCGCCGCGCGCAGTTCGTGGTGCACGCGCGGAGCGCCATACGTCTCCCCGCTCTCCGCGAACGCGATCTGCACATGAGCCATCAACACGTCGTCGATCACCGCCCGCCAGCTCTCCGGTCGCCGACGATACGCGTAGTACCCGGACACCGACACCTCCAACACGCGGCACATGAGTCGCACCGGGAACTCGTCCTCCTGACGAGCGATAACGGCGCACCTCAACGCGACTCTTTCGCGAAGTACACCGGGGTGAGTTCAACCGATCCGTGCAACAGCTTCGGCGAGTAGTGAACGCGACGCCTACGAGGCGCTGGCGTCTCTTGAGTTTCTGAGCTACCTGTGCGGCAGTGAACCAGACGGACGGCGTTATTGACCGGATCACGAATTTCTGAGTTACCTGTGCGGCAGTAAACGTGTCGTCGGCCTATGCCATCACGCTCGTCATTTTCTGAGCTACCTGTGCGGCAGTGAACTTCCAGCGCTGCACGGCTTTCGCCGGCAGAGATTTCTGAGCTACCTGTGCGGCAGTGAACCGGGGCGCGCACTCACGGTGCCGCCGACGGATTTTCAGAGCTACCTGTGCGGCAGTGAACTCGCCCGATTCGCGGGCAATAGTCGCGGGCTATTTCTGAGCTACCTGTGCGGCAGTGAACCGTTCCGCAACGCCACGCTGGCGACGGTGCAATTTCTGAGCTACCTGTGCGGCAGTGAACAAATCCCACGGCTCGTACGCGTACGCCTGCTTTTTCTGAGCTACCTGTGCGGCAGTGAACATGGCCCGCGCATCCTTCCCCGCTTGGAGCATTTTCTGAGCTACCTGTGCGGCAGTGAACACTCCGAACCGGATGGTTCCGCGAGAGCCGAGTTTCTGAGCTACCTGTGCGGCAGTGAACCAAAGAGCGCGACGGCTCCGAGCATACGCACTTTTCTGAGCTACCTGTGCGGCAGTGAACAGATCATCCCACGCTGTTCGCGCGTCGGTGAATTTCTGAGCTACCTGTGCGGCAGTGAACGACTCGTACGAGCGCATTGCCGCCGCGTATGATTTCTGAGCTACCTGTGCGGCAGTGAACTGATCTCGGATAGCGCGTGACGGTTCGGGTTCTTTCTGAGCTACCTGTGCGGCAGTGAACCACCACCAGGACGAATGCGGACACACTCGCGACTTCTGAGCTACCTGTGCGGCAGTGAACCGAGCAAACCTGACCGATCGGTCGTTTCGAGATTTCTGAGCTACCTGTGCGGCAGTGAACGTTGCGGCTGGCGGTCGGATGCGTGGCGTGGATTTCTGAGCTACCTGTGCGGCAGTGAACATTCAGGAAGTCGGGGGCGCTTCGACCACGATTTTCTGAGCTACCTGTGCGGCAGTGAACACGACCGTCATCAACTTGGGCGGCGTAATCGTTTTCTGAGCTACCTGTGCGGCAGTGAACTCGGAGATCAAGGCCAAGAAGTCGACCGGGAATTTCTGAGCTACCTGTGCGGCAGTGAACGACACGGAAGAGGCGGCCGACTCGGGGTGTGTCCCGACTTCAGTTGAAACTCGGGTGAGTGCCTTGTGAAAACCGCTCACGCAACCGCGAGGCGGACGGGGAGTTTGCCGGTCAGCGCGCGCTGGAGCAAGGACAGGTGTTTGCATCCTTTCACGCGCCGGAAATGCTTTTCGATGTGCAAGAGCGTGGCCGCGCACCATCGCTGCTTCTGATCGCTCGTGCGCCAGCGTCCCACCCGGCGCGTTTTGGCGTCGACGCGAGCCATCACACTTTCGATGAGATTGGTGGTCTTGAAGCTGGTGCCGAGCTCGGCGAAGACGTCGAGCCGATGCAGCGTCAGCGTGTCCTCGAGGCCCTCCTCGAGACTACGCGCCGCCGACTCGTTGAGCTTCGCCAATTCGGTCACAAGTTTTTGCAGCGCGCGCTTGGCGTCCGCGTAGGTGGCGTGTTGGTACGCCGCCTGCAGCTTGCGCCGCCAGATCACCTGCAGGGGCTTCGTCAAATAGCTGACCACGTTTTCCCGCTTGTGCCACTGGCACCGCTGCACGGGCACATCGTCGCCGAACACGTCGCGGACGGCGGCGCGCAGCCCCTTGGCCCCATCGAGCACCACCAGCAGGCCGGTGGGCGCACGGAATCCGCGCTCGATCAGCTCGCGGAGAAACGCGGCACACACGCGCTTGTTCTCGGTGGCGGTTTGCACGAGTCCCAAGACGCGCTTCTCGCCGGTGATCGTAACGCCCAACGCGATCACGACCTGATCGGCCGCGAACGACTTGCCATCGAGCAAGAGGACGAGCCACTCCGCATCATCGTGGCGCCGCTCGTGGAGCGCCTGCAGCGCCGTCGCGCTCGCGCGAATGAAGCGGCGCGAGACGCTCGACTTCGCGAGCCCAAACGCCTCGGGCACCGCCTCCGCCGCCCCCTCGTACTCCCGACACGACACCCCGCCCAACACGCGACGAAACAAGCCCACGTCCTGCGTGCGCGGCGTTTGCAACTGCGCGTACGTCGTGAGCGCCACCTCGGTGCCGGCGCGAACGTCCCGGACCCGCGGCACGGTGATCGGTACTTTCTGGTCCAGGAGAAAGATCGAGCCCGCTTGCGAGCCCCAGCGGGCGATGCCGCCATGGCCGTCGGCGTGGGCATACCGGGCGCCTGCTAACGCGACGACCTCCTGCTGCAGGGCGTCCTCGACCGCGCGGAGGCCCAACGGAATCAACGCCTGAATCAGCGCCACGGCGACCGACCGGTCGTCCACCGACGCGGACGGCGGTCTCACGTCGGCCGCGGAGGAACGCTGGTGCGCGGCCGCCTTCTTTCGTACTCTTCGCATGGGTGGTGCCCTCTGTAGTGAAGTGCGAATCCTGGCCGGGATCAACGCTTCAGTATGGAGGCACCACCCGAATTTCAACTAGACCTGGGACAGACCCCCGACTCGATCACGATTTTCTGAGCCACCTGTGCGGCAGTGAACGCTGAGCCGACACGGTTGGCCCGTACTCGAGATTTCTGAGCTACCTGTGCGGCGGTGAACCTCACATGGCCGTGCGATTGGGTGCCTGAACATTTCTGAGCTACCTGTGCGGCAGTGAACAAGCGACCATGTTGGCCGGTGCGTTCGTGAAAATTCTGATCTACCTGTGCGGCAGTGAACGTCTCGCGGTCCGGGGCGTCGTCGGTGCGGAATTTCTGAGCTACCTGTGCGGCAGTGAACGCGGCGATCGGCACGTACACGGCGGGCGATGTTTTCTGAGCTACCTGTGCGGCAGTGAACATGCCCGCCGTAAAGCTGTTGGCTATGTTCGCTTTCTGAGCTACCTGTGCGGCAGTGAACGTAATGGCCCCAGTGGCCGCACGTACTACAGCTTTCTGAGCTACCTGTGCGGCAGTGAACGGCGCCGAGTTCACACGACAGCGTTTCCGTTTTTTCTGAGCTACCTGTGCGGCAGTGAACCTGCGGAACCACGCTCATACGCCTCTCGGTGATTTCTGAGCTACCTGTGCGGCAGTGAACTCCAGTTCAAGCCCAATCAACGCGCCGAGTTTTTCTGAGCTACCTGTGCGGCAGTGAACCGGATAGCTCATCGTGCTGCGCTTTGGCGATCTTTCTGAGCTACCTGTGCGGCAGTGAACTCTACCCACAGCTCGCGGTCCGGCGCGTCGTCTTTCTGAGCTACCTGTGCGGCAGTGAACATCGATGAGAACTACACGCTGGTCGTGATGCATTTCTGAGCTACCTGTGCGGCAGTGAACTATGCAGCAGCATCGGCGACCTCCTTGGCGAATTTCTGAGCTACCTGTGCGGCAGTGAACGCGTTCAGGTCGACCAAATACTCCGCCACGAATTTCTGAGCTACCTGTGCGGCAGTGAACATGCTCGGCTCGCGCTTCGGCCTGTTCGCGTATTTCTGAGCTACCTGTGCGGCAGTGAACGATGCTTGTCCTTGATCCACTCGCGCAGAATCTTTCTGAGCTACCTGTGCGGCAGTGAACCAGTTCGACACCCTGACGAGCAACGACCTGATTTTCTGAGCTACCTGTGCGGCAGTGAACCTGTTCGATCTGGAGGGACTCAGTGCGTTCGATTTCTGAGCTACCTGTGCGGCAGTGAACGCGTACGTACGCCCGGCTGGTATCGCGCCAATTTTCTAAGCTACCTGTGCGGCAGTGAACTTGGCCGTCCGCACCCGCAGCGCCCACGAGAATTTCTGAGCTACCTGTGCGGCAGTGAACCCTCGCTGGCGGACCTGTTCCGCGAAGCCGTCTTTCTGAGCTACCTGTGCGGCAGTGAACGAAGCGCGCACGCAAAAGGGCACCGTGGCTGCTT